>NZ_JAPNXR010000039.1:0-2332 GCF_030397615.1 Vibrio sp. 14N.309.X.WAT.E.F5
GAACGGCGGACTGTTAATCCGTATGTCGCAAGTTCAAGTCTTGCAAGGGGAGCCACATTCAAGAAAGCCAAGTCGAAAGACTTGGCTTTTTTTTTGTTTGAGCAAAAGCTAACTCTATTCAGTATTGCCGCCAACTCAACATCAAGCCCTGATCATCTCCATAAAGTTAAAGCATCCCCTTTCCTATCTCGACAGTATCCATCCTTGAATTCGTTCAAACCCTCTCGATACAAACTAAACCACCTCTGAAATTAAGCACCTTTAGCCGCGTATCGTCACATAAAAACAAACAACATGGCAGTCCGTTACTTTTTTTGCTTCGTAAATTTAATCTTCATCATGTTTTGATATCTTTCTGATATCTGCCCTACACGACTTAGATTAAGATTCGATGAATTATATCTAATACTAATTATTGAATCGCTACGCAGGAAAATATGAAATTAAAAACGCAAGCTTACTTATTATCGGGCATCATCTTGATCGCTCTGCTGGCGCTAACTGCTACTGGTTTATGGACCTTGAGAGTCGCTAGTAACATGGACAACAAAGCTCGTGTGACAGAGCTATTTAAGAGCGCATACAGCATTCTTACTGAAGTCGAAAAAATGGCTATTGATGGCACTCTAGAAGAGCAACAGGCCAAACAACTTGCTACTCGCCTACTACGTAACAACATCTATAAAGACAATGAATACGTTTATGTTGCGGATGAAAACATGACGTTTGTTGCGACACCTCTGGATCCACAACTACACGGGACCAGCTTTAATGACTTTAAAGACGGTGATGGAAACAGTGTTGGCCAACTCATTCAACGAGTACTTGGCAACCGTACTGGCCAGATCATTGAGTACACCTGGACACAAAAGCTTCCAGACGGAACGATTGAAGAAAAACTGTCTATTGCAGAGAAGACCCCGCATTGGGGTTGGGTTGTCGGCACTGGTATCGGCTTCAATGAAGTCAATGCACGTTTCTGGTCAACGGCTCAATGGCAATTGTTTCTATGTGTCGTGATTGCTGGCCTTATTTTATCAAGCCTAATCGTATCTATTAAGCGAATGCTAGCGCTTCTTGGCGGCGAGCCTAAAGATGTAAGAGAAGCGGTACAAGCCGTCGCAGAAGGCCGCATTCAAACCTCTTTTGAAACTCAGGCAATAAACGGCAGTATTTATCACGCCGTACAACAAATGAGTAAGTCGTTAGCCGAGCTAGTCTCAAACCTTAATGCATCAATGCTGGCATTAAGAGGTGAGTTACAGCGCGTGGAAGATCGTGCAGGTTCCATAGCTCAGCTGACCGAGACTCAGCAACAGTCGACTGAGATGATCGCGACAGCTATGACGGAAATGGCCTCTTCAGCCAACAACGTTGCTGATTCAGCTGGCGATACTGCGCGTAATACTGACGAAGCTGATAAACAGAGCCAACATACTCAGCGCCTAATTCACAACACAGTAGATAACATTCAAGGTCTAGCAGGCCAACTCGGCACAGCAAGTGAAGCCGTCGCTAACTTAGACAGTGATGTACATAACATCGTTAAGGTCTTAGACGTCATCGGTGATATTGCAGAACAAACTAACCTTCTAGCACTGAATGCGGCAATTGAAGCGGCGCGTGCTGGTGAACAAGGTCGCGGATTTGCCGTTGTAGCAGATGAAGTTCGCAACCTTGCGGGTCGAACACAGTCAAGCACGAAAGAAATCCAACTAATGATCAATAACCTTCAAGAAGGCTCTCGTAACGCGATAAAAACTATGGAAGTGTGTGCGACTACCAGTGAAAGCACCGTAACAGAGTCCCAGGATGCCTCTGAAGCACTACAACAGATAGTTGTGGCGTTAGAGTCTATTTCATCAATGAGTCATCAAATCGCGACAGCCGCCGCTGAACAGACTCAGGTGAGTGATGATATTTCGAAGCGTATCAATATGATCGAAGAAAGTGGCAACCAACTGAGTAATGTAGTGACAGAAAGTCATAACAGCACTCAAACACTCGCCTCTCTTTCTAATGAATTAGAAGCCTGGGTTAATAGGTTTGAAGTAAAACACTAAACTCTCAACAAAACTCTTAAATATAAAAGCACGTTTTCATACGTGCTTTTTTTATTTCGACGCCCATTCAGTGTAGTTAACCGTAGTTTTACTATCTTTTAGAGCATGCTAGACCTAGGTTTTTCGCCCCAAATGAACAAAAACAACCCACTAAGTATAGAAAAACATCAAACAATACTTTTTTTGCAATTTAATGTTGACCCAGAACGCGAAAACACGTTTAATACACCTCGTCGCCCGGATAGCTCAGTCGGTAGAGCAGAGGATTG
>NZ_JAPNXR010000040.1:0-2095 GCF_030397615.1 Vibrio sp. 14N.309.X.WAT.E.F5
CGGCCTGTCACGCCGGGGGTCGCGGGTTCGAGTCCCGTCCACTCCGCCACTTATTTAGAAGCCTCGCTAGAAATAGCGGGGCTTTTTTACATCTAAATAATTATATTTTTCCCCTTCGATCGACGAGTCCCGCAAAGGATCTGCCCGAAGTTCACAACTACGAACGTTTCACCAGTTATCAGAAAGCCTAGTCTTACGTCGTTTCAAATATCATATTTAGTATTAGACCGGCTAGTTCCGAAAAAGGTTTTCCAGCAATTCAATCACTGTTCAAAACGCTTTTTTAGAAATAGTGAGGCTTTCTACATTTTGAAAATGGGCCTAGCTCATCGAGCGGCCATGCAATCTCGGTCATTTCAGCCCCCTCTCATAAAATCAGCCTTTGCAGACTAAGCTTGCTCTTTACTTGGATAAGGTTTCTCAGTGCGACCTATAATCCCAATAGCTTGCAATGCCTCATATCTAGATACTTTTTAGAGAAGCTCTGTTATCAATAATTAGGCTTTCTTACGATTTTAATCGAGAATGACTTAGATATATTTCAACTACCTACATCATTAGCTACTTAACTTGTTAAGGCATCGTAGTCGAAAGTGGGGAGTTATACGTATTTGTCCCTTGGTAAATCATGTCGGACGACTCGTCTACAGTTTCCCCTAACTGTCTAGCGCTATATGAGATCTGTTGATAGAGGGAATGCCCAGTTTCGTTTGGGTTGTGCCATCATGACTTCAGTTAGTTTGTGAGTATTACTCTTTAATATTGGCAATGTGCTTGCCTACGAACTCGACTATCCTTTCGGTCGGAATTCTTTGATGAAGATAAGGCTCTCGCTATGCATTAGAAACCTTTTTAGAGCGTGGTAGAGCTTGTCTGTATTAATTAACGACTCCTAGCATGCATTAACCCTAAAGTCATTTGAAGCGTATTTGAGCGCCTTGTTAATGGGCTTAATAAAGGCTACCAATTCCAGACATAGTATTTAAGTGACTAGCAATGTGTTGGTCTGCAGTTAATGATTAGAATAGCTGAGGTTTGAAATGACATGTTCGATCAATTAAATAGATAGAACATCTCCCATCTCCTGGCTTGGAGGATGAATCGATACACGCCTTTGCCAGTGAGTTATTTGATTTATTGCTTACTAGTTTAAATTGTGTGTTGGTAAAAACGACTAGTATAAGGTTACGCAAAGTTATCTTTGTTAGTTGATAGCCCAAATTACTCAAGCTCATGAACTGATAGCTTTGGGATTGGTTCGACAAATCGATTGCGCCCTAAAGCCTTAAAGGTAGATCTATGAAATTAAGCTTTAATTTTGAAGATGCCAGCCAGATCTTTGTAGGATCTTTTGCTTTGGCTGTGCCGATTTCTTTTTCAGAAGAAGCCTGGAAGTTAGGGGAGACTTTACCTACAGCTAACTTGCTGTTGTTGTTTCTATTGTCTGCTGTATTCCTTGGCTTTTACACGTATGAGAGTGTATTTCAAAAAGATATTGTCGCTCGATTGCCGGTGTTTATTTTCAGAATTGTTATTGCTTATGTGATGACTGCATTGGTTGTTGCTTTGGTGCTGACTTGTTTGGACAAGCTGCCTTTATTAAGCGATCCAATTGTATCTATCAAAAGGGTTATCGTTATTTCCATGCCAGCGTCTATGGGAGCTATCGTGGTGGATAGTTTCGATAAAGAGTGAGTTGTATGTTACTTCAATTTAAGCGGCCAACAGGGCCTTTCTAGAGCTTAGTTGATTCTTTATTAAGTTGTCTTGTTTCCATACTTAGTCATTGATTTTTTTCAGCCGAGCTCTTCATCAATGACATAAATGGTAAGTATGTTATGAGTGACTCTTATTTAAATGTGTCGCTGTTGCTAGGTTAGGGATTCAAAGCGAATTAAAGAGTGAAGCTTGGTAGTTTTGGAAGAATATGAAACTGTTAGTTACTGAATCGAAAGGGAATTAGAGAGGTGAAGGTACTGCATGGGGAAATTCGGATCCTTAAATGCAAAAAGGCCGCATCAATGATGCGGCCTTTTCTAATTGGCTCCCCTTGCAAGACTTGAACTTGCGACATACGGATTAACAGTCCGCCGTT
>NZ_JAPNXR010000041.1:0-1604 GCF_030397615.1 Vibrio sp. 14N.309.X.WAT.E.F5
TAGTTTTGAAGTCAGTATTCGTTGAGTCACAAAATCTTAAATTGAAGAGTTTGATCATGGCTCAGATTGAACGCTGGCGGCAGGCCTAACACATGCAAGTCGAGCGGAAACGACAACATTGAATCTTCGGAGGATTTGTTGGGCGTCGAGCGGCGGACGGGTGAGTAATGCCTAGGAAATTGCCTTGATGTGGGGGATAACCATTGGAAACGATGGCTAATACCGCATAATGCCTACGGGCCAAAGAGGGGGACCTTCGGGCCTCTCGCGTCAAGATATGCCTAGGTGGGATTAGCTAGTTGGTGAGGTAATGGCTCACCAAGGCGACGATCCCTAGCTGGTCTGAGAGGATGATCAGCCACACTGGAACTGAGACACGGTCCAGACTCCTACGGGAGGCAGCAGTGGGGAATATTGCACAATGGGCGAAAGCCTGATGCAGCCATGCCGCGTGTATGAAGAAGGCCTTCGGGTTGTAAAGTACTTTCAGTTGTGAGGAAGGGTGTGTAGTTAATAGCTGCGCATCTTGACGTTAGCAACAGAAGAAGCACCGGCTAACTCCGTGCCAGCAGCCGCGGTAATACGGAGGGTGCGAGCGTTAATCGGAATTACTGGGCGTAAAGCGCATGCAGGTGGTTCATTAAGTCAGATGTGAAAGCCCGGGGCTCAACCTCGGAACTGCATTTGAAACTGGTGAACTAGAGTGCTGTAGAGGGGGGTAGAATTTCAGGTGTAGCGGTGAAATGCGTAGAGATCTGAAGGAATACCAGTGGCGAAGGCGGCCCCCTGGACAGACACTGACACTCAGATGCGAAAGCGTGGGGAGCAAACAGGATTAGATACCCTGGTAGTCCACGCCGTAAACGATGTCTACTTGGAGGTTGTGGCCTTGAGCCGTGGCTTTCGGAGCTAACGCGTTAAGTAGACCGCCTGGGGAGTACGGTCGCAAGATTAAAACTCAAATGAATTGACGGGGGCCCGCACAAGCGGTGGAGCATGTGGTTTAATTCGATGCAACGCGAAGAACCTTACCTACTCTTGACATCCAGAGAAGCCAGCGGAGACGCAGGTGTGCCTTCGGGAACTCTGAGACAGGTGCTGCATGGCTGTCGTCAGCTCGTGTTGTGAAATGTTGGGTTAAGTCCCGCAACGAGCGCAACCCTTATCCTTGTTTGCCAGCGAGTAATGTCGGGAACTCCAGGGAGACTGCCGGTGATAAACCGGAGGAAGGTGGGGACGACGTCAAGTCATCATGGCCCTTACGAGTAGGGCTACACACGTGCTACAATGGCGCATACAGAGGGCAGCAAGCTAGCGATAGTGAGCGAATCCCAAAAAGTGCGTCGTAGTCCGGATTGGAGTCTGCAACTCGACTCCATGAAGTCGGAATCGCTAGTAATCGTGAATCAGAATGTCACGGTGAATACGTTCCCGGGCCTTGTACACACCGCCCGTCACACCATGGGAGTGGGCTGCAAAAGAAGTGGGTAGTTTAACCTTTCGGGGAGGACGCTCACCACTTTGTGGTTCATGACTGGGGTGAAGTCGTAACAAGGTAGCCCTAGGGGAACCTGGGGCTGGATCACCTCCTTATACGAAGATAC
>NZ_JAPNXR010000042.1:0-1045 GCF_030397615.1 Vibrio sp. 14N.309.X.WAT.E.F5
TCTATTGCACAAACTGCTGAAGGTGCAATGAACGAGACAACCAACATCCTGCAACGTATGCGTGATTTGTCTCTACAATCTTCAAACGGCTCAAACTCAAAATCTGAGCGTGTAGCGATTCAAGAAGAAGTAACAGCATTGAACGACGAACTGAACCGTATTGCGGAAACCACGTCTTTCGGTGGCAACAAGCTGCTTAACGGTACTCACGGTACTAAATCATTCCAAATCGGTGCGGATAACGGTGAAGCGGTAATGCTTCAACTGAAAGACATGCGCTCTGATAACGCTCAGATGGGTGGTAAGAGCTACCAAACTGAGAACGCGAAAGATAAAGACTGGAACGTTCAAGCTGGCGCAAACGACCTAAAAATGTCGTTCACTGATAACTTCGGCCAAGCACAAGAAATCGATGTGTCTGCGAAAGCGGGCGACGACATCGAAGAGCTAGCAACTTACATCAACGGTCAACAAGACTCTGTTAAAGCGTCTGTAACTGAAGACGGTAAGCTACAAATGTTTACTGGTAACAACAAAGTTGAAGGCGAAGTGGCATTCTCTGGCAGCCTTGCTGGCGAACTAGGCATGCAACCTGGCAAAGATGTAACGGTTGATACTATCGACGTAACATCAGTTGGCGGCGCACAAGAGTCTGTAGCAGTAATTGATGCGGCACTTAAGTATGTAGATAGCCACCGTGCTGAACTGGGTGCTTTCCAAAACCGTTTCGACCACGCTATCAGCAACTTAGACAACATTAACGAGAACGTTAACGCATCTAAGAGCCGTATTAAAGATACCGATTTCGCGAAAGAAACGACTCAGATGACTAAGTCTCAGATCCTTTCTCAAGCTTCAAGCTCGATTCTTGCTCAAGCGAAGCAAGCTCCGAACTCGGCACTTAGCCTACTAGGTTAATCGATTAAAAAGCCACGTTGACTATGTGTTGTTGATCATCATAGGCGTTAACGTTAGGCTTCCACAAATTAGCTCGTGGTGAGAGATGAGCGCTAAACAGACCCAGCTTCGGCTGGGTTTTTTATTG
>NZ_JAPNXR010000043.1:0-584 GCF_030397615.1 Vibrio sp. 14N.309.X.WAT.E.F5
TCTCCAAACAAAGCAGGTACGCACGACTGTCACGGTGCACCATTAGGCGCTGACGAAATCGCAGCAACTCGTAAGCAACTAGGTTGGGAGCACGGTCCTTTTGAAATTCCGTCGGAAGTTTACTCAGAGTGGGATGCGAAAGAAGCAGGCGCAGCTAAGGAAGCAGCGTGGAACGAGAAACTTGCAGCTTATGAAGCAGCATACCCTGAGCTGGCAGCTGAATTCAAACGCCGCGTAAACGGTGATCTTCCTGCTGAATGGGAAGAGAAAGCATCGGCAATCATCGCTGATCTTCAAGCTAACCCAGCAAACATCGCATCACGTAAAGCATCTCAAAATGCTCTAGAAGCGTTCGGTGCTATGCTACCTGAATTCATGGGCGGCTCTGCTGACCTTGCGCCTTCTAACCTGACTATGTGGTCTGGCTCTAAGTCGCTTGAAGCAAACGACTTCTCTGGTAACTACATCCACTACGGTGTACGTGAATTCGGTATGACGGCTATCATGAACGGTATCGCTCTGCACGGTGGTTTCGTACCATACGGCGCAACGTTCCTAATGTTCATGGAATACGCTCGTAACGC
>NZ_JAPNXR010000044.1:0-527 GCF_030397615.1 Vibrio sp. 14N.309.X.WAT.E.F5
ACTCATAATGATGGGGTCGCAGGTTCGAATCCCGCAGTAGCCACCATTCTTTCTTTATGAAAGAAAAAGTACAAACAACGTTATATTGAATCACCAATGTCGATATAACTATACTCTTCGCTAGAGTAAAAGCTTTGCTGCGGTCGTGGCGGAATTGGTAGACGCACCAGATTTAGGTTCTGGCGCCGAGAGGTGTGAGAGTTCAAGTCTCTCCGACCGCACCATTATTTAGATATCTTAAATGATATCATTGTTGGGCTATCGCCAAGCGGTAAGGCACTGGCTTTTGATGCCAGCATTCCCTGGTTCGAATCCAGGTAGCCCAGCCACTATTTAAACTCTTTGTTTTTACTTAGCTTGTTTTAAGCTAAATAGTAAACCAAGAGCACAACGTTATATTGAATCACCAATATCGATATAACTATAAAGATTTGCTGCGGTCGTGGCGGAATTGGTAGACGCACCAGATTTAGGTTCTGGCGCCGAGAGGTGTGAGAGTTCAAGTCTCTCCGACCGCACCATTATTT
>NZ_JAPNXR010000045.1:0-510 GCF_030397615.1 Vibrio sp. 14N.309.X.WAT.E.F5
GTTATGGTAATTGTGATGTTAAGGAAGTATGGCCTCAAGGCGGATATATTCAAATCTTCTACAATTCTGGAAATTGCGGTTCTGCATGGGTTCGTGGCGGTTTTACAAGTTCTTGCCCTCAAGGTACTGAATTAAATCCTGCAACAGGTCGATGTGAAGACCCTTGTAAGAAAATGGAAGGTCAAAGCTTAGGTACTGTTACTTTCCCTGATGGCACTCGGGACGTTGCTTCCCTTTGTCGAAATTCTTGTAAAGCTAAATCAGATATGTTTTTTCCTGCTGGTAATCCTCCCTATGGCATTTTTACCTTTACTGGTGATTCCTGTGACGGTTCCGAATCATCGGGCGGTGATGGTTCTACTGGCGGTGACGGTTCTACTGGTGGTGACGGCTCTACTGGCGGTGACGGTTCTACTGGTGGTGATGGTTCTACTGGGGGTGATGGTTCTACTGGTGGTGATGGTTCTACTGGTGGTGATGGTTCTACTGGTGGTGATGGTTCTACTGGTG
>NZ_JAPNXR010000046.1:0-494 GCF_030397615.1 Vibrio sp. 14N.309.X.WAT.E.F5
AGCACCTGCCTTACAAGCAGGGGGTCACTGGTTCGAGCCCGGTATCGCCCACCATCTTTAAACATTCTTTGATGACAAAAGTCTGAAGAGAGTTTTTAAAAATGGTTTTGAAAGTTTAATACTTTAAAAACTCTTGCTCTTTAACAATTTGGAAAGCTGACTGATTGATTTACTTACGAGTAATTCAATCAAATTTAAAAGTTCTCAATGTTTATCTTTCATTAGATAAACACAACAAACACATTCAAGTGTCTTGTATTCGAATGATCAGAAATGATTGTTCATTTTTTGATTCTACTTTTTATTAAAAAGTGGAAACAAAAGTAAATTGAGTCCGGCAAACCGTTATCAGGAATTAACCCTTCTTGATGACAACCAAAAACCTTGGTTAGTTGCCATACTAGTTTGTTTTCGCTTTTCAAAAGCGAAAGTAAAACAGAGACCCTTTCGGGTTGTATGGTTAAGTGACTAAGCGTACACGGTGGATGCCTTGG
>NZ_JAPNXR010000005.1:0-283419 GCF_030397615.1 Vibrio sp. 14N.309.X.WAT.E.F5
CATGCTGCCTAGATTGTTTTGAGCTAGCGCATGCCCTTGCTCAGCGGCCTTTCTATACCAAGACACCGCCTCTTTATAATCTTGAGAAACACCTGTGCCATCGGCGTACATCCATCCTAAATTGGTTTGGGCTCTCGCATACCCCTGCTCTGCGGCCTGTCTATACCAAGACACCGCCTCTTTATCATCTTGGGAAACACCTCTGCCTTCGTCGTACATCCACCCTAAGTTAGTTTGAGCGCTCGCATCACCCTGCTCAGCGGCCTTTCGATACCAAGACACCGCTTCTTTATAGTCCTGAGAAACACCTCTGCCTTCTTCGTACATAACGCCTAGATTGTTTTGAGCTCTCGCATGTCCTTGCTCAGCGGGCTTTCTATACCAAGACACCGCTTCTTTGTTATCTAAGGAAACACCGATGCCTTTTTCGTACATCCATCCTAAGTTAGTTTGAGCTCTTACATACCCCTGTTCAGCGGCCTTTCTATACCAAGACACTGCTTCTTTGTCATCTTGAGAGACACCTCGGCCTTTTTCGTACATCCATCCTAAATTGTTTTGAGCTCTAGCGTACCCCTGCTCAGCGGCCTTTCTATACCAAGACACCGCCTCTTTATCATCTTGGGAAACACCTCGGCCTTCGTCGTACATCCATCCTAAATTGTTTTGAGCTCTAGCGTACCCCTGCTCAGCTGCCTTTATATACCAAGACACCGCCTCTTTATCATCTTGAGAAATACCTCGGCCTTCTTTATACATCCATCCTAAGTTAGTTTGAGCTCTCGCGTACCCCTGCTCAGCGGCCTTTCTATACCAAGACACTGATTCTTGATAATCTTGGGAAACACCTCGGCCTTCGTCGTACATCCATCCTAAATTGGTTTGAGCTCTTGCATACCCCTGCTCTGCGGCCTTTCTATACCAAGACACCGCCTCTTCATAATCTTGGGAAACACCTCTGCCTTCTCTATACATCCATCCTAACTTAGTTTGAGCTCTCGCGTACCCCTGCTCAGCGGCCTTTCTATACCAAGACACTGATTCTTGATAATCTTGGGAAACACCTCGGCCTTCGTCGTACATCCATCCTAAATTGGTTTGAGCTCTTGCATACCCCTGCTCAACGGCCTTTCTATACCAAGACACTGCTTGTGTATCGTCCTGAGATACACCTTTTCCTTCTTCATACATAACGCCTAGATTAAATTGACCATGAGCGTCCCCTTGCTCTGCCTGTTGAAAGTATGCAGCTTTTTTTGCTTCAATATCTTCTTGATGTCGATCTTGAGTGCACCCAGCCAAGCTAATAGAAACTATTAAGAAAATTAAAATTCGCATCTCTGACTCTGTTGTATAAGTAATAATTATTATTTATGTGTGTAACTTGTGATTTCCACAAAATCTATGACAAGTAGTAGCAAAGTCGCTATAGCGACCTTTAAATAGCAAGTAATAAGATAATGCGATCTTCTCTTTGTGACTTTTTATAAAATCAATAAGTTAGAAGAAAGTCAATCGAGTGAATTGCTTATTGTTGCATATGTTGAATATTTACTGCGTTTGAGTGAATTCTAGTCGGGAAAGGCTCGTCGCTAAATTGTGTAGAGTATTCAATCTGTCAAATAAACGGGCAGGGATGTGACAGTCGAGAATCAACCGACTCGACTATTGAGAAGTTAACTAGGAATAAGTTATTGAGGGTCAAACTTAACAAGTTCAGTAGCTGAAACTCCTGTGTTGCGTACATAACGAGTCACAAAGTTGTGCCCCCCTCACGCATAACACAACTAGCTCCCCTAATGACTCACCGACGTCGAAAACAGGTTGATAATCACCACACCTGCAAGAATCAAAGCGATGCCAATGATCGCGAAGATATCGAGTTTTTGTCCGTAGACTAGCCAAGACAGAGCTGCGACTAACACAATCCCTGCACCACACCAAATCGCATACGCCACACCTAAAGACATAGTTTGAACCGTGAGAGACAACAGATAGAAAGCAAAGCCATAACCGACTAGCACTGCGGCAGTCGCGGGTAAAGAAGTAAACTGTTGCGTTTTAGGTAATAGAGAAGTCGCGGCAACTTCAAGCATAATGGCAAGTGACAGCATCACAGGAGGCGGGAGAGATAAAAGCATGTTTAAGTCCACAACAATAAAATACGGCGCTCAGAATATTGTAGTTTTATTTCCGATTCATGCGATTTTCAGCAAGTAATTATTATGATGCACCTTAAAAATTCTTAGGTGTAATTCTCGATTAAAACGCAGAACAGATATACAAAAGAGCCCTACAGCATCATGTGTAGAGCCCTGTTTTTTAATAAGAAAATAAGTTAATCAGCTAACAATCTAAATAGATTAATTTGCTGATGATGAGCCTCTTAGGATATCGCGCTTCACTTCACCTTTAAGGTCGGTCAGGGTTTGTTGGTCGATATCAATCAAGAAGTGGTCACTTGCTTGGCCTGTTGCGAATTTTTCAAGAATCACGAACAAGCTACCAAAACGAGAGCGGAACACTTCACCAACGGTATACTGGCCAAGATCACCTAGCTCTGAATCCACCGTGCCATCAAACTCGGCAAGCTCACGGCTTAGCAGTTCGTATTGGCGCAGCTGTGTTTCACCGATATCACGGAATGCCAGTTCGTCTGCGTTACGTAGTCGATAGAAGTCTGTCGCTAGTAGCTCACCGCTCCACTCTGCAAAGTCAGTTAAGCTTAACCCCTCAGTAGATGCCAAAACCTCAGCTTCTACTTTGGCAGCCTGCCAGTCTTGTTGGAATTGCTCGTAGTCATCCACACCATTTTCAACGCAAGTTCCTACGTCATAGCCCAGTTCATTTGCTAGCTGACAAACCGTAAAATTGGTTTCTAGCTGAGACATGATCATCATCTCTTCACCGTTCATGTGCATGATCATTTCACGCATTTCGATTGGCCAATCACTAGGAAGGAAACGCAGACGCGTTAATTCACGGATATGCCAGTCAGTCAGTTCGTAGTAGCTCTCTGAATCCAGAATATCTTTGTTCCAGATCTTAGCTTCTGCATCAGGATCTCCATTCGCAGCTTGAGTAAGGTATGCATGCTCTTCTTCGTAGTGACTAAACAGTTCGTTGTAACGAGCCACTTGGTCAATCACTACGGTTTCAACTTCGATCTGGTTATCAGGGCGAATGTTCAGCAGCTTGTAAGCTGGGATGTAACCCGCTAACGATGGCGCTTGGATATTAAAGAGCGTGTGCTGAACACCATCGATATTGAAGCTTTTCTTACCTGTATCGTTAAAGTGCATGTGACCGCCAACGTGGATGTTTAAGCCCGTTGCAGCCAATGCTCGACTGGTATTGTCATCCGGTTCACGCGCTAATTGATGACTACCTTCACCAAACAGATCTTCAATCTCTTCAGAAGCACCGTTATAGAAATCAGTCATTGGGAAGTGTGAGAAAGAGACAAGCGTCTTGTTCTGCTCTTTCGCTGCTTTTACCACATCAGAGATCCAATCGATCACGTGTTCTTTGTGAGTCAGCATCATGTTATAGCCAGCGCTGCTTGAACCATCAAACGTGTCGCCATCGACAGAGTTATCAGACGAGTTTTCTTTAGGGCGATAGACATTCGCATCAATGGCCAATAACCACAGTCCTTTAACTGGCTCAACTAAGTAGCTGGTATCAGGTACTTCAGAACAACTTGTATAGCCACTCTCTTTGTAACTGCCACCTGTGCCTTCATAACAGATCTCGTACATACGTTGGTCAAAAGCCGCTTCTTCTTTGGCTAAATCATAGCTGTAGTTGGCACGAGCTTCGTCACTACTGTAAGGCGTTTCAAAGTAGAGATAATCTTGCTGAGGATAGAAACCGTGAGTGCCTAAGATACCCATGATCTCTTCATAGCCCCATTCACGAACTTCTTCAGTACAAATGGTTGCTAGGTTATCGCCGTCACCGGGAATGGTTGTCCACTCATCTTCATAGCCAACACACTCTTCTTTACCCCGACTATAAATACGTTGGTTCTTACCCCCTTCCCCCAAAAAGTCCGACTTACCCGCAGGGATAGTAAATGGCCTCACTGGATCGTGGTTGCCAGGCGCTGCAAAAAACTCAAGGCCGTACGTGTCACGATAGTGGTCAAAAATGCTCACTAATCCACGCATATGTACTGGCTGACCGTCGTCACTGAAGTCCCCCGGCAGTGCTACGTACTTCACACCGCGCTCAACCACATCATCAAGCGCTGCGATCATCGCGAAATAGTTTTCGTTGAATAGACGGGTAGAGTTCATCTGAGACTCCATCGTTCTGATCGTTGCATTCTTACCACTGATTGCATTAGGTAACCCTTCGAACGAGCCGTCCTGAAAATCACCGTAAACATCATGAAAATGGATATCAGGCATGAACGCCACTTGCACTGCGCTATCCATATTGCCGCTGTCATCACTTGGCGAACTTGAATTGCAACCGACCAAAGCTGTTGCTATCAAGCCTGACAGTACGGTCAATGTACTCTTTTTCATTTTCTCTTCCCAAAAAGTTAGAACTCAAAATTTGGCGAGGAGATTAGGTGAGAAAAATGACAGTATTGTTTCTGATATCTTACAAAACGTCGCGTACAGAGTGCTTATGCGACATTGCTTCAATCCTTAAAATTCAATTGGTTAATAACGATCATGAGTATTGATGACTCTACCGTACGAATCAGTTATTAATATATAAGCTGCCATAAGACAACCACTCAAACATCAATGGTAGCTATGCATTCAGACTATTTGGATAAGTAGCCCTCCATCAAAAATCGGCTCGATCCGAATAAAGTAATCACTGGGAAAACAGATCAGCTTTCCATACCCATTATTACAAATACGTAATAATCATTTTCTATTTAAGGGGATTATCAAAACACGCACTCACACCTATACTAGCTCCAACAAAACGAGAGAGCGGAAACAATTAAGCTCAACTACGCTTAACGGGTTGAATTTAATTGCACGGTTATCCGCTGTACTGACATATATAGGAAACATCCAATGACAATCGAAATTAAACCTGGTCAAACTCATATCAAATCAAAAGCAATGGTTGCATGGGCAGCTGGCGAGCCACTAAAAATGGAAGAAGTTGATGTACAACTTCCTAAAGCTGGTGAGGTTCTAGTTCGCATCGTTGCTACTGGTGTTTGTCACACTGACGCATTCACATTATCAGGTGACGATCCAGAAGGTATCTTCCCTTCAATCCTTGGTCACGAAGGTGGCGGTATCGTTGAGATGATCGGCGAAGGCGTTACAAGTGTTGAGATTGGCGACCACGTTATCCCACTTTACACAGCTGAATGTGGCGAATGTAAGTTCTGTAAATCTGGTAAAACTAACCTATGCCAAGCGGTTCGTGAAACGCAAGGTAAAGGCCTAATGCCAGACGGTACAAGCCGCTTCTCTATCAATGGCGAAACAATTTTCCATTACATGGGTTGCTCTACTTTCTCTGAGTACACAGTACTTCCAGAAATCTCTCTAGCGAAAGTAAGCAAAGAAGCACCGCTTGAAGAAGTTTGTCTTCTAGGTTGTGGTGTAACAACGGGTATGGGCGCGGTACTGAACACAGCTAAAGTTGAAAAAGGCGACAACGTTGCTGTATTCGGCCTAGGTGGTATCGGTCTATCTGCAATCATTGGTGCTCGCATGGCTGGTGCTGACCGCATCATCGGTGTTGATATCAACGAGAGCAAATTCGAGCTAGCAAAACAGCTTGGCGCGACTGACTGCATCAACCCAACTAAATTCGACAAGCCAATCCAAGACGTTATCGTTGAGATGACAGACGGTGGTGTTGAGTACTCTTTTGAGTGTATTGGTAACGTAAACGTGATGCGTCAAGCACTTGAGTGCTGCCACAAAGGTTGGGGCGAATCAGTAATCATAGGTGTTGCGGGTGCAGGTCAAGAGATCTCAACTCGTCCATTCCAACTAGTGACTGGTCGTGTATGGCGTGGTTCTGCTTTCGGTGGTGTTAAAGGCCGCTCTGAGCTTCCAGAAATCGTTAACCGCTACATGGCAGGTGAGTTTGGTCTTCAAGAGTTCATTACTCACACTATGGGTCTGCAAGACGTAAACGAAGCATTCGACCTAATGCACAAAGGTGAATCTATCCGTACTGTTCTACACATGGATAAATAATTCTCCTTGGCCTCGATTCTTTCGAGCATCGAGGCCAAAGTTATAAATGAAAAGCAACAAACTGTCTTCACCACCTCCTGCCCGGTGGGTGGTGAAACTTTAAGTGATATAGAGAAATTTACTCCCAAAACCATCAACCTAACGGAGCACAATAGATGACAATCGAAAACATTAGCCAAGCAAAGGTTGCTGGTGGTTGGCACAAACAATACACCCACTTTTCTGCAACGCTTGACTGCAACATGCGTTTTGCGATTTTCTTGCCGCCTAACGCAAGCAAAGAAAACCCAGTTCCTGTTTTGTATTGGTTATCAGGCTTAACCTGTACCGATGAAAACTTCATGCAAAAAGCCGGCGCGTTCAAAGCCGCGGCTGAGCAAGGCATTGCTATTGTTGCACCTGATACAAGCCCACGCGGCGAAGGCGTTGCCGACGATGAAAGCTACGATCTCGGCCAAGGTGCAGGCTTCTATGTGAATGCCACTCAAGCACCATGGGACAGCCATTACCACATGTACGATTACGTGGTAACAGAGCTTCCAGCATTGATTGAATCTTTCTTCCCAGTAACGTCTGTGAAATCCATTTCAGGTCACAGCATGGGCGGACACGGTGCCCTAACGATTGGTATCAAAAACGAAGATAGCTACCGTTCTATCTCGGCATTCAGCCCAATCACCAACCCAATGCAATGCCCTTGGGGACAAAAAGCATTCAACCAATATCTAGGCTTAGATATTGAAGAGTGGAAGCACTACGATGCCTCTGAGCTTCTAAAAACCAAAGGCACTAAGCTGCCAATGTTGGTTGACCAAGGTGAAGCCGATAACTTCTTGATTGAGCAACTTAAGCCTGAGCAATTAGTCGAAGCGGCTAAGGTAACCAATGCCGATTTAGAGCTACGTATGCAGCCAGGTTACGACCACAGCTACTACTTCATCTCTAGCTTTATTGATGAGCATATTGAGTTCCACGCTGCTTACCTAAACAAGTAGTCACACCGATTTAGCCCACACCTTGCAAAAGCGTGAGGTGTGGGCTTTTTTGTGCCTGCTGTTTGGGCAAATACGCTGTTACTAAAGAGCAGTAACAACGATTAACACTTTCAAATACCCCGCTATACCAACAAAAAACAATACAACTAAAAGGTACGACTATGAGCTGGTTTTTCTTAATGATGGGCGTGATGGCGGAAGCACTTTCTCACGTAGCACTTAAAGCAACCGACGGTTTCAGTTTGTCTAAACCCATCCCTGCTCTATTAGTGATTTCAGGACATTTGGCGGCATTTCTATTTTTGAGCCAAGCCATGAAAGGGATGCCTGTAGGTGTGGTTCACTCTTTATGGGCGGGCTTGGCTATCGTAACCGTGAGCTTGATTTCTACGTTTGTTTACCGCCAGCACCTCGATACTATGGTGTGGGTTGGTATGTTATTTGTGGCAGCAGGTGTTGTGATGATCAACCTATCTCAAGGCCACTCGCACTAGTGTAGATGGTGACTTATTAACAGTGTGTCAATTCATTCAAACTTCCTAACAGACAGGTGTCGCCTTCACTTATTCATACTCTTACAATCAGCAAATCAAACCTGTTACCATAGCGCCTTCAACATCACCTATTTTGAAGGTTGCTATGAAAGCAATTAAGACTCTTTTCTTCCTGATGGTTTTACTGAGCGGTCTGTTTACCGCTTGGCTGTTTATCCCAATTCCAGCGACCATGGACAAGCAAACGCTCGATGTTCCATTAACGGAACCGTTCAAGCTTGTAGCGTACCGCAGCAACCCGAATGATGCGAGCAAGCCGCTGACTTACCACTACTATGTGATTTCAGATGTGGTTGGCGTGGACGACATGGACCCGTTTCTGATTACCACAGACCAATTCGTGAAACTTGGCGAATTCGACGAGAACACGTTCAATTTAACGGTTAATGGCAAGATTGAGAGCTACACCAACGATTTGTGGATCAAAAAATCTGACGGTAAGCTTCAGCACTGGTACGTGAGTATCGATGCGAACTATGTTCGTTAGCGTCGAACCCAAATAGACCCGATTTAAAACTGCGCTTTGGCTTCCAAGCGCAATTTTTGTTTCAAGCCGCCCGCTTTACACTCTCCCTCACTTTTTACCCATCATTGCCGTGCTCTTAAAAATGCTACTAGCAGAGCGGGTGTTATAAGCTCATGAGATACGATAAGCTCCACCTATGCTCGACTCCCTATAAATCAAAAATAATAAAGGATCACTAGTGGAATTTACGCTCGACAAATTTAACGGCATCATCATTGACCCAGCAACAGCCCCTCACGATGCTGATTCATTCAATGCCGAACTCAGCGAGATCACCGAATTTTCAAATCAGAATAACAAAGGCATCATTTGGATTAGCTTACCTATTTCACTCTCGCACCTTATTCCGGTGGCGACTGAACTTGGCTTTGTGTTTCACAACTGTCTAGAAGACGAGATTACGCTGATCCACAAATCTGAGATTGTCGAGTTTGTGCCTTTCATCCCCACCCACACCTTGGGTGCAGGCGCATTGATCACTAACGAACACAATCAAGTGCTGATGATTAAAGAGCACGGTATGACTGGCTACAAGTTACCTGGCGGCCATATTGAGTTGGGTGAAGGCATTGAAGAATCGGTGGTTCGTGAAACCTTGGAAGAGACAGGTATCGAGGCAAGGTTCGTTTCGGTGGTTGGCATGGCGACAAGACACCCGTATCAATTCGGTAAATCAAACCTCTACTTTATTTGTCACCTTATCGCTAAAACTCAAGAGATCGCGATTCAAGACACTGATGAAATTGCAGAAGCCAAATGGATTGATGTTGAAGAGTATATTAACAACCCCGACAGCTACCCGTTCAACCGCCAATTAGTCGGTTCTCTGATAGGAAAGCAAGGCTTGGAACTCACTCAGCTAGAAGGCAACTATGGCCCTGTCCACAAGCCCGAGATCTTCTTTTCGCAAAGCTAGAACGATTAAGACATAAAAACGCCCAACTCAAATGAATTGGGCGTTTTGGTTTTGCTTTCACTTTTTATTTTTCTTGATTAAGCCGACTGCGTTGTTAGTTATTATTCATTCCCTCAACTATCTAGCACTTAAAGCTAATCCGTCTTAGAACATATCTTTTTTAGAAAAATCCTAGTGGATTGGTATCGTAGCTGATCAGCAGGTTCTTCGTATTTTGGTAGTGGTCGAGCATCATCTTATGTGTCTCACGGCCAATGCCCGATTTCTTGTAACCACCAAACGCGGCATGAGCTGGGTACGCATGGTAACAATTCACCCAAATACGCCCCGCTTCAATGTTACGACCCATGCGATACGCTAGATTTGCATCACGTGTCCACACGCCTGCACCCAAGCCATACTCGGTATCGTTAGCTATTTCTAACGCTTCCGCTTCGTCTTTAAACGTCGTTACTGCGATAACAGGGCCGAAGATCTCTTCTTGGAATACACGCATCTTGTTGTGTCCTTCCAGCATGGTTGGCTGAATGTAGTAACCGTTGCCGAGATCATCTGGTTGTTGCGCAATTTCACCACCTGTCAGCACTTTCGCACCCTCTTGACGACCGATTTCTAGGTAGCTCAAGATCTTATCAAACTGCTCTTTTGAAGCTTGTGCGCCCACCTGAGTATCGGTATCTAACGGGTTACCTTGTTTAATAGTTTGAGCACGCTCGACCACCTTGGCGATGAACTTGTCGTATACCGATTCATGAATCAACACACGTGATGGACACGTACACACTTCACCTTGGTTGAAGAACGCAAGCAGCATGCCTTCGACACACTTATCAAGGTATTCGTCTTCATGGTTAAAGATGTCTGGGAAGTAGATGTTTGGAGACTTACCGCCAAGCTCAACCGTTGATGGAATCAAACTTTCAGCCGCACATTTCAGGATATGGTGGCCGACCTCTGTTGAACCAGTAAACGCCAGCTTCGCCAAACGATCGCTGGTTGCTAACGCTTGACCCGCTTCGCTACCAAAACCATTCACGATGTTGACCACGCCTGCAGGTAGAAGATCAGCGATCTTCTCCATCATCACCAAAATCGATGTCGGTGTTTGCTCGGCTGGCTTCATCACCACACAACAGCCCGCAGCAAGTGCTGGAGCCAGTTTCCAAGCCGCCATTAAAATCGGGAAGTTCCAAGGAATGATCTGCCCCACCACACCAATAGGTTCTGGGAAGTGGTAGCTTGCGGTGTTTGAATCTAGCTCTGCTGCGCTGCCTTCTTGAGCTCGAATACAGCCCGCAAAGTAACGGAAGTGATCGACAACCAAAGGAATGTCTGCTGCCAAAGTTTCACGCACAGGCTTGCCGTTTTCCCACGTCTCGGCGACTGCGATTTCTTCTAGGTTCGCTTCAATGCGGTCGGCAATTTTAAGCAGAATGTTCGAACGCTCAGTCACACTGGTCGAAGCCCAACTTGCACGAGCAGCATGCGCCGCATCGAGTGCCAAGCTAATGTCCGCCTCGGTTGAGCGCGCCACTTGGCAATACACCTGACCATTCACTGGGGAAGTGTTATCAAAATACTCGCCGCTAACAGGCTTCACCCACTCACCACCGATAAAATTATCGTATTGCGCTTTAAAGTTAACCACTGCGTTATCACTACCCGGCTGTGCGTAAATCATAGTTAGATCCTTCTTAGATTTTTAGTCGTTATTCATTCGTTGTTGAGATTATGTTGTCGAGCTTGCATGGCGGCTTCCCTTGAGAAGAGATCACGTGAGAAGAAAGCTCGTAAGAAGAGAGCCACCATGTTTATACTTTCTGTTTAAAACACTGATACTTCGTGTTTTCTTCACAACAGTAACAACGCAAATCACACGCCAGAACTTCAAAACTTGTTGTTGATAAATTGTAAAACTATGATTACCAAACGTTTACAACCCAAAGTGAGTTGGTATTGAACGGACGTCTGGAAAGCACTCCAGTGTTCAACTGTTCCAAATTGGTACACCCTCACTGTTACGACATGGAACAGTCATGCACCTTCAACAAGCAAACACCTCAGATTGGCTTTCGTCTTCTTGGCACCGCAGCACAGAAGCGGGTCTAAAACAGAGACGACTTCCCGAAGACATTCGCCTGCCACAATCGATTCTTAAACAGCGACGTCATCAATCTTCGAGCTTAATTCAAATAGTCGAACGTAATGCTCTACCTCTGTTTAATCAGATGTTTGCACGCACCGACAGTCGTTTGATTCTGACCGACATTGAAGGGGTGATTCTGGCGAGTTGGGGACAGGAGCGGTTTAAAGAGAAGCTGACATCAATTGCACTCAGCTCGGGAGCGTGTTGGCAGGAACAACTTAAGGGCACCAACGCGATTGGCACCGCGATTGTTGAAGCGAAACCCGTATCCATCATTGGCGAACAACACTTCATCCACCAGCATCGATTTATCAGCTGTTCAGCAAGCCCGGTGTTTGATCATCAAGGTCAAATGGTTGGCGTACTGGACATCACCAGCGAGCAGCAACAACACGACAGCTCAGTGCAATTACTGGTTCAAAATATGGTTCAGCTTGTTGAGAACCAGCTACTGAGTCACATCCCACAAGGCACCACTCGAATCGATCTCGCGTGTGAGAAATCTTTATTACACAGTGGTTGGCAAGGGATAGTGATAGCCAATGAAGCTGGCGAGGTAGTAGCGCACAATCAAGTCGCCTCTCAGCTGCTGGATCAAACCTCGATCGTCGGCGAATGCATAGATACCCTGTTCAATCGAACTTCATTAGATACACCTTTTGTGTTTGAGAAACAACACCTCAAACAACCAACCGTAAAACGCACTCGCTCTATTTCAGCATCGTGCGATTTGCACCATGGCGAACAAAAGATAGAGCACGCTTGGCAGCAAGCTAATAAGGTTATTGATAAAGGGATCAGCCTATTAATCCTAGGAGAAACAGGGGTCGGAAAAGGCGAATTTGTTAAAGCATTACACAAGCAAAGCCAACGCAAATCTTCGCCCTTAGTGGCGGTAAATTGTGGTGCACTACCGAAAGATCTTATCGAATCAGAACTGTTTGGTTACGCGCCGGGGGCTTTTACGGGCGCAAGCCACAAAGGTTTCCAAGGCAAGATCCGACAAGCAGATAAAGGCATTCTATTTTTAGATGAGATTGCCGACATGCCATTGAAGGCTCAATGTCGATTGCTCCATGTTCTGCAAGACAAATCGGTAGTGCCTGTGGGTTCGAACCAAAGCTACCAAGTCGATTGTCAGATCATCGCCGCGACTCATAAAAACTTAGAACAGTTGGTCGCTACGGGGGAATTTCGACAAGATCTCTTTTACCGCCTGAATGGCTTGGCCTTTACTCTGCCAAGCTTGCAACACCGACAAGACAAGCACGCCTTAATCGAGCACATTCATCGTAACTACGCAGAAGACGAACAGACAATCTGTCCGCACTTAATGAGCTTACTGTGCGCTTACTCATGGCCCGGTAATATCCGCGAGTTAGACAATTTACTTATGGTCGCAGCCCTACTCGCGAGTGATGAACCACAGCTCACCTTAGCGCACGTGCCTAGCCACCTTGCTCAACATCTCACGTCGTTAGCACACGATAATCAGCATCAACTAATAACTCCTAATGCCATCAAAGGTACAGCGCATTCCGATTTAAGAAGTACCGTTGAAAAAACCTTGCTACAAACCTATCAAGCGAACCAAGGCAACATCAGTAAGACATCTCGAATACTGGGCATCAGCCGTAATACCATTTATCGAAAGCTGAAAAGTTTAGGCATTCTTCAATAAAACATGAACAATGATTTGGATGCTCTAATTAAGCATCCAAAGTAGAAACACACACTTTATAAGTGGATATACTGTGCTTCGGACCAAATTAAAGCGTGAGTAAAGTCACATAATAAGTAATCCATATTCAGGACACCCTCAAACTACAACCTCTTGATTTACCGAAAAATAAATATCATTAATAAATTTAAAAGATCAATGAATACAAATAGCTAATGAAATACTAACGGCCATTTGCTTACCTTATAGAACCCGCCTTCAAGATATAAATCTGAGCACTATGCAATCCTATTTATAATTTTGATCACCCTATTCTTTTTGTGTTCATTATTTTGAATTTTCCATTCACTTATCTTGTTTAAAATCTCGGGGAAATTACCAATATTTGGCTATAGGGATCATATGTTTAACAGTATACGTACGCGAATTGCGGTGAGTGCAGGTGGAGCAATGGCTTTCACTCTGTTGATCGCAATGGGCATGACCACCAGCGCCTTTACCGATGTGAACGAACAAGTCACTGAAAAAGTAAAGACGCAGCTGACAGACGCCACAACGACAGATTTGCAAAACACAGCCATTCAACAAGGTTTGAACATTGCTAACCAACTTGATCCTGTACTAGCAAACCTTAAGCAAGCACGATCCATTATCGAATTAAGTTCAGAAACCAACGCAAGCGCAGACCTTATCGTTAAACAGTTTACTGCCGCCTTGGAAGCACAAAACAAAGCTGTATTTGCTGGCTACATGGTTTGGGAGAACAAGACTTGGCCACAACAAACCGATCTGAATAACGAGATCAGCTTGGACACCGAATTAGGCTTTAACAGTCAGGGCTACCTTGCGCCTTTCTTCTCTCCAAATGATCAGAACAGCTTTGACGCCGTCGCAATGGAGAGCTTCAGCAATACCGAACTCAACAGCAATGGTGAGCGCAAAGATGACTGGCACTTAATGCCATACCAAACCGGTAAGACATTTGTGATGGAACCGTACTTCTATCCAGTTCGCGGTAAACAAGAGCTCATCACTACCATCAGCCAACCAATCAAACAAGACGGGAAAATCATTGGCTCAATTGGTTTTGATTTGTCTTTGTTTGAGCTTCAAAGCCAAAGCGAATTGCTTGCACGTAACTTGTTTGATGGCGAAGGAAAAATCCTTATTACATCATGGAAAGGCATAACTCTCGCCAACAGCCGAGCTGGAAACATGGTGGGTAAAAGAGTCTCTTCTGAATTGGAATCGGAATGGTCGACAATTCAATCTATCGCTAAACGAGAAGGGGCTGGTCTTGTTAATTTCGGCGGCGATGAGTACGCAATTACAGCAATTGATACCAGTGATGCTCCTTGGGTAGTCATGGTATCCGTTCCCAGTAGTCACCTTACAAAAAGCGTCGACGGTTACACGCAATGGAGTGATGCACAGAATTCAAAAGCACTTGAAAAAGGTGTGTGGGCGGGGATCATCGCAGCTATTCTAGGTATTGCCTCAATGGCATTCATTGCCAATTCTCTGGGCAAGGTTCTAAACAACTTAGTGGAGCGCTTTAAAGATGCAGCACAAGGCGAAGGTGACTTAACTTACCGCATTGAAGTGAAAGGAAAAGATGAAACTGCTCAGCTTGCACACTGGTTCAATACCTTCCTATCTCGTATGCAAGAGATGCTACTTACCGTGATGGTAACGGCCGACCAAGTGGATAAAAACGCAACAGAAGGCCAAGCTCGTGCTGAAGTTTCACGTGACCAGTTGAACTCTCAGGTTAACGAGGTGAACTCACTTGCAACCGCGATCAATGAAATGAGTGCAACTGCGCAAGAAGTGGCAAGTTCAGCGGTTCAAGCAGCAGCGGCAGCAAGCCAAGTGCAAAGTAATAGTCTCAATGGCATGACACGCATGGACAATGCCGCCAGCGCGGTAGACAGCTTGGCTGTGCAGGTTAACGATGCGCAGCAACAAACACAGAACCTAGTCGATTCGAGCACTGCTATTCAGGGTATCTTGAGCGAGATTGGTGGTATTGCAGAACAAACAAACCTACTAGCGCTTAACGCTGCGATTGAGGCTGCACGTGCGGGTGAAGCAGGACGAGGCTTTGCTGTCGTGGCAGATGAAGTACGTAACCTCGCAAATCGCACTCAAGGCTCGACAGAAGAGATTCGCTCGATGCTGGCTCGCCTAGAGCAAGAGACTCAATCTATCGTGATATTGATGGAGCAAAGCCAGAAGCAAGCGAACGATACCAAAGGCGAAACCCAAGCTGCACACCTCGCCTTGTCTGAAATCAACCAAGCAATTGAAGTGATTAACGATATGAACAATCAGATTGCTTCGGCTGCCGAAGAGCAAAGCTCAGTGTCAGAAGAGATTAACCGCAATGTAGTGATCATCAATGACACCGCTGTGGAAGTGATGGACACCATGACATCATCAGTAGCAATCAGTAACGAACTGACCGTAAAAGCTGGAGATTTACACGGAGAATTGAGTAAGTTTAAGCTCTCTTAACGCACGTTCAGTCTTCCATAAAAATAAGGCCGAGAAACGCAATGTTCTCGGCCTCTTCATTTCTTAATTCCCGCTCAGCTTCAAACTCATCGATTGCAGTTCATCTATTAGATTTTACCGAACCAAGCTCGCCTAACAAAGCTACTCAGAATCCAACTCGACAAGTTGATTGAGCACTTCTTTGTCTAACACGGGGTGATGTTTGCTCGCTAAGATCAGCACAATATCCACTGCCGGTAACGGCGGCATATCTTCAAGTATTTTCAAATCCGGAGTCACACTGAGCTTACCCATTGCACCAATGGCTAAACCCGCTTTAACAATGGCACGTTGCGCCGAAGCGGTATTACTGCACGCCAACAACTGATAAGGCGTACCCTGCTTAGTTAAACCATTCACTGCTGCAGCATGATATTTGCAGTCCGTTTGAAACAAGGCTAATGGAACAGGCTTGGAACCATCAAACGCATAATCAGGGCTACTAATCCAAACCCCAGTATCACTGGTGAGCCAATGCCCCTCTTCGCTGTCGGGAGCTCGAGTGACAATCGCCGCATCGAGTCGACCATCATCCAGCCACTCTCTCAGCGTAATGCTCGGCAGGCTAAATACTTGAATAGAACAGGTGGGCTCCGCTTTCTGCAACAGGCGAATGACTTTCGGCAGAATGGTGTCGTTATAGTCTTCAGGGCAGCCGAGTCTCAGAGGCTTTTTGTCTTCATAACGCTTTACTTGCTTTAGCGCGGTATTGTGGAGGGCGACCAACTGTTCGGCATGAGAACGCAGCGCTAAGCCCGCTTCAGTCAGTATTAAATTACGTCCTTCTTTTTGGAAAAGAGTCACGTTGAGTTCTTCTTCCAACTTTCGCATCTGAGCACTAAATGCCGATTGGGTGCGATTGATCTGTTTCGCAGCGCGCGTAAAGCTACTGGTTTCTACAAACGCGAGAAAGCCTCGCAACGCATCAATGTCCATATTGAAATCACCACCCATCGTTTTTATTAATGTATTGCATCAAAATTATCCGTTAGTACGCCGCAATACAATCCCCTAAGCTCAAATGCATGCCCCTAGGCTCAATACATACCCACTAAACGCAAGGAAGCAACTATGCAGCTTTATATTGGAAACCAGAACTACTCAACTTGGTCACTGCGCGCATGGCTGATATTCGACAACTACAACCTGAATGCGGAAATCATCAAGCTCAAGCTATTCACGTCTGATTTTTACGACACACTAGCTTCAGTGACACCAACAGCCAAAGTTCCAACCCTGGTTGACGGTGACGTTGCGGTGTGGGATTCACTGGCGATTCTTGAATACGTTAACGAAGCTTACTTGGACGGCGCAGCATGGCCTAAATCAGTGAAAGAACGCGCCCATGCCCGAGCAATTTCTGCAGAGATGCACTCTGGATTTTTTGCCGTAAGAAATGAAATGCCGATGAACTGCCGCGCTCAACGAAAGCTTGCTTTGAGTGAAGAAGCATTGAAAGACATCGCCCGTATTGATGCCATATGGTCGACGCAAATGGAACAATATCCAGAAGGTTGGTTGTTTGGTGAATGGTCGATTGCCGATGCGATGTTTGCACCTGTGGCATTACGCGTTGAAACCTATGGCATCAAACTTTCAGAGAAGGCATCACAGTATCAACAACGCGTGCTTAACAGCCCATCAATACAGAAATGGTTGGCAGAGGCAAGCTTAGAAACCGATGTGGTTGAAGAGGACGAGGCAGGCGAGACTGTATAAATAGTTAGCAATGAGTCTCGATAAGGGCATCGAGACTCGTTCAATATTAGATGATTAGAAAGCGATTTCCTTACCGGCTATTCTTCAGCAACGCTGTCTTGATGATCATTCGGTTCAAACTCCAAAATATCACCAGGTTGGCACTCTAAAACTTCACACAGCTTATCGAGTGTCGATAGCCTTACCGCTTTGGCTTTACCATTTTTTAATACTGATAAGTTGGCTTCAGTAATCCCAACTTCTTTTGCCAATGTCTTCAATCGCATTTTTCGTTTGGCCATCATAATGTCTAAATTAATGCGGATAGTCATGACAAGTCCTTTAAATGGTTTGGCTATGTTCGTCAGCCAGAATATAACCTTCTTTCATCACCCATGAGATGATCAAAATAATTATACCCAATATCAGTGTTAAAAAGTCCATACCAACAAAACTAATCTCAAAGATACGTTCACCTGGTGGATTATTGAACGACAGAATCACTGACATCAATGAACCATAGATAACTGAACCTAATACCCAATAAAACAGGCTATATCCGAGCTTCTGGTAGGACATTGCGTTTTCTAAAGAGAAGATTTCACCTCGCTCATAGTTACGGAATAAACGTATCAGAACCATCAGTGCGTACATGAGGATGCTCGACATCAATAAGCTTGTGAACGCAGCAACGATTCTTGTTGTCATAGTGAGCGGTAACATCGTGAAATACCCGATGTCGTAGGTAAGATAAAAAATGCCCGTCGCACTAATAAAGTCATAGGGAGTCTCAATTGTTAGCCAGAAGTAACACACCATTATAGGAGTAAGTACAAAAAGGGATTGCAATAGCATACGTACACGTCGGCTTTGTTTTTGGATGTTGGACATACTTAGATTCCTGTTGAATTGACGAAGGGGATATTAAGATCAAAACAAACGATGATCAACAAAAAATTGTCGATAAACGATAATTTTATATCGATTTAAGTTTAGTGACATCAGGCCAATCTAGTGCGTATTCTGTCAATAAATTGAGATAACAACCGCCTGGTTCTAAAAGCTCCAACCCAATAATCCATTTTCATCAGACTTCCATTTACTTCCTAATAATTTGATCGATTGTGATCGCCTAATCACAATGTGCAGATGTGATTGTTTATATTCAACGAAACTCAAATCATTAAGATAAACATCATGTTACGAGCAACGATCGCATTACTCAGCGTGGCCAGTTTCACTGTATCTGCCAATGTCACCCTTCCCTCTGGAGAAGACTGGATCAATCATGCCTCTGAAGGGCTGGCACCTTACTGGCTAATGCCTAGTGCTCAGGGAGAACCGATAGGCAACTTCCCGACGTTTCGTTGTGATGACGGTACCTTGCTCGATGTGTCTGATGTGTGTCCTGAATTAGACAGAGGCTGGATCACTCCCCACTTCGGCAAAGAGTTTACGCGCATGAAATCACGTCAAACTTATGCCTATGGCGTACTCTACCATCTTACCGGAGACAAACAGGCTTTAGCGCTTGCCAAACAAGGCGCCTACTACCTCATTGATCAACTAGAAGATAAGAAAAATGGTGGCTTTATTGGCTACACAAAAGAGGGCAAAGCTGGTCAGAATTGGCAGCAACGTACCTCTCAAGATCAAGCGTATGCACTGGTAGGCCTCGCAATTTATTACTACCTGACGCAAGACAAAAAGGTGGAAGAAGCTCTCATCGCCCAACAAGCGTTTATCTTTGATAAGTATCGACTTAGCGACAACAGTGGTCTTGCTTGGGTACTTGCCGACGGTGAAGATGGAAAAGCCACACGACGTGAATTGGTCGCGCAACTTGATCAAATTAACGGTTACATGCTGTTAGTCGCCCCTTTGCTGAAAGAGCCCACCAAATCAAAATGGCTTGATGACCTAAATTGGCTAACACAAGCTATGATCGACCACTATCACTCTGAAGATGAACAACGCTTCTACGGGGCTATTCACGACAAAGCAGCGATGATGCCGAATGCTAATCACAATGATTTTGGGCACACCATCAAAGCGTATTGGATGACTTATCTGACAGGCCAAACATTGAATAACTCTGAGTGGAAAGAGTTTGGCATCAAAGGGATGAAGCACACCATAGAGCAAGCTCAATACCAGAAAGAGTTCGTGAACGTCTCCCAATATTTTGGCGAGGAACTTCAGAATGCGTGGAATGGACAAGAGATTACAGGTTGGCAAAGCAGGCCAAACACGAATTGGGCGTCATCATGGGAATGGGCAGAGCTAGATCAAGCAGCCATGACGGTATCGCTTGTCGATGGTTCAATGAAAGACATCCTGCAATACACGCTACCGACCTTTCATGATGTGTGGGTTGATCATAAGTACGGTGGCGTAGGGCTTGAACCTAAACGCACTAAGGCTTTCCATTGGGGTAATGGCTATCATCAATTCGAACATGCGTTGATTGGTTATTTGTATGCTCAGCAAGTTGACGCTAAACCCGCGGTCTTGCATTACGCAAGGCCAACCAACAGCAAGATGCCAATGGAACCTTACTATTATCAAGGTGATGTGGTGGAGTTGGAGAACCTAGGCGATGGAACGCAGAAGGTCAGCTTCAATAACATTCGACCTTAGCGTCTGATACTCACTCGTCGATACTTTTAGCAGAGGTTAACCGTTAAGACGGAAGATATGAGTCACTAGTCGTTAGCAAAGCCTGAGAAGAAAGAAGCTTTTCAGGCTTTTGAAATACAGTCGAACGCATTTATTGGTAGGGTTTGAAATTAATCTTTAAGCAAGTAAACCTTATCGGTTCTCAATTGAGAGGGAACAAGGCATTGCGAAAATCATTTCTTCTTGTTCTGCTCAACCAGCTTTTCATTCCACGCTACGTTGCCGTCTCGCTTGCTAACATCATACTCAGAACAAAACTGCGATATGGTCATGTTGTTGTCGCCAGTTGCTAGCTTTAGCGCTAACTGCACTTGCTGGAGCTTGCTTTGCAGACGAAGGTTTTGACCTGCCTTTGGGCTTTTTTCTTTAGCAAACTTTAAAGCAGCATGTTTACGTTCGGCAGCTCCCGCTCGGCGATCCGCTTCTGATAGTAGATATTTTAGCTGCGCGACACTCTTGCCCTTCTTAAAGGCAGGCTCAAGCAACTCAACGCATTCATCAAATGATGGATTTATAACATATGGATCAATTCTATGCGCTTGTTGGCGCATCCACTCTAGCGCGAGCTTTTCATCTGACATTTTGCGATCTTTACCAATAAAACAGCCGTACATGGTATCGCTCAATAGCAAACCGCTGCAATAAAAAGTTGAGCAAGTTTTGCCTTTTTAACGAGTACTTGTCGTCAGGTATCAATAACGACAAATCGGACAGCTGCTCTAGCCCCGCTACAAAGAGCCAAACTTGACGCTATTGATACCTCTTTCGGCCTTTCTAACGCATTACAAACAGCTCTTCGTGATAATTCTGCTCAACATTGAACTTGCACGCATCCAGTTCTTTTTTAAGCGATGTTGAAAACCGCTCTGGCCCGCAGAAATACAGTTCAGAATCGTTTAAATCACCACACTGGTGAGCAATGCGTTCAGCGTTTAATCGAGGTGAGTGCAAGGTATCTATCACGTTCAACTTCACTCCGACTTGATGTGCAAGGTGCCATAACTCATCCACCAAATGTTCATCGACACCACGAGTGCAATAGAATAGCTCGATGCGAGTGTGAGTCTTCTCTGTTTTGAGCGCTTCAAGCGTTGCAAAAAACGACGCTATCCCGACACCACCAGCAATCCAAATTTGTGGCTTACTTAGGTCAAACTCAAGTCGCCCATAAGGCCCTTCCACCGTAACCGCATCGCCCGCCTTTACTCGCTCATAAAGACCATTCGTAAAGTCACCCAACTCTTTAATCAAGAAACGCAGTTCTGAATCTTCGCTACCTGAAACAATAGTAAACGGATGAGGATCTTCATTACCAAAACGTAAGTACGCAAACTGCCCTGCTTTGTGTCCTCGCCAAGATGTATCGGGCTTTAGCACCAACTCCATCACTTCGGCTTGTGGAAAATATCGAGTGGAGGAAACAGCAGCAGAGTGACGATTACGACGCCCTACAAAACCCAACAAACTATAAATCGCTGCGATAGACCCAACTAAAGCAAATGCCACCGTTAGGTAATAAATAGGCTGGCCCCAATAGGCATGTTTGAGAAGTAATACCGAGTGAAAAGCGATCAATAGGTACGCGACCGACATCAGGCGATGTGACAGTTTAAACGGTTTGTATTTCACAGCCGCCCACAACGACGCTACCAGTAAGACGAGTAATAAGTAAAAGCCCCACTCTCCAATGTTTTCAGCAAAACCGTGTAGTCCATTGACCCACGCCTCCCAACCAGACAAGGTTCTTGCAGGGCCTGAACCGTCATGACGAACAGGTTTCGCCAACACACCTGACATCACTAGCCACTTAGGGATCTGGTACCACAACCAGTGCGTCACACCCAATGCAACGCCACCGATACCCAACCATTTGTGGACTCGATACGCTTTATCCATACCTTTGAGCCAATTCTCAACCATAGGTAGACGCATCGCCAAGATCATGGTGATGGACATTAACATCAGAGACAAAATACCCGAGTACTGAATCATGTCCGAGCGCCATTCAAATACGTTGCTTGAAGCGAAGAGTTGCGGTTCCATCGCAAACCAAAAGGCTGACATTGTGGCAATCATTGCCCAGATGATATTGCGGACTGTTTTCATTTTTTAACACTCATAAAGACGACATCATTACTTTAGCGTGCGTGATGTAAAGCGACGTCAACATGCGTAAATCTATGCAAAGAGACAAGCTCAACTGATCGATAACGGATGCTTCTGCGTAAATATGGTTTGGCTAATGAACACGTTCGTCGATAACAATGGGAAGCAAAAAAGACATGAAGGACATGACCCTTTCAAGACAAGATATTCAAACAATGGATCAGAGAGAACGCGCTCGCTTAATCAACTCCTTATCGGGATTCAAAAGCGCAAACCTAATTGGTACGTGTGATAAACAAGGACTAGAAAACCTTGCTGTGGTGAGCTCGGTGGTTCATTTAGGGTCGAATCCACCTTTATTCGGCTTCATAGTTCGACCAGCAGAAAGTCGTCGCCATACATTAGAGAATATCCTAGAAACTCAGCACTTCACCATCAACAGCATCGGCGCTGATTTTGTTCAAAAAGCGCATCAAACTTCGGCTCGTTATCCAAAGACGGCATCCGAATTCAAAGCCGTCGGCCTCACGCCCTACTATGACGACATGTTCCCCGCACCATTTGTTTTGGAAAGCAGTCTCAAAATAGGGTTAGTTTTGAAAGAACAGATATCGATTGAGAGCAATCAAACGCAAATGTTGATTGGAGAGGTCATTACGATTCAAGCACCCAAACGTGCCGTGATGCCGGATGGCTACCTTGATTTAGAAGCGCTGGATTTAGTCACGATTTCAGGGCTAGACAGCTACCATGTCACCCAAAGGCTTCACCGCTTAAGTTATGCCAAGCCAGACAAATCTCTGTTTCCGCTGACTCGTGAAGGAAACCCAACCTCATGGGAAGCTCGTGAGCTCAATTTAAGCTAATTTTGTTCGGTAATTTAGTCACAAAGGTGTTAACTTTCTCAGCTTAACTCAGTGCACACACAACGATCTGAGCTACATCTACCGCCACTTCCAAGGACTCTTTTGAAGTTAACTCACTTTAAGTACAAGACTCGCAAAGGCCCAGATTATCGGCATGGCGATCAGGTGTCATTCATGGACATCAAACAGACCTTCGGTATGGGCAGCATTCGTGTGGGTGCTTGGGTCACTAAAGAAGAGAAAGAACTCGCTGCGAATCTGATATTCGATTCGTTGGCAGACTTGGCTTACATCCTGGCTTTGCCACCAGAAGCAATTGGCTTACGTGGCACATTAGGCTTAGCGTTCGGCAGTGGTGGCAGAAAGGGTGTACAAGCACACTACGCACCAAATCAAAGAGAGTTAGCCCTCGCTAAAAACGCAGGTGCTGGTGCGTTAGCGCATGAGTTCTGGCATGCGTTTGACCACTACATCGCCGAAAAGGCGTTTGAGATTGGTGACACCTCCGGTCCTCGCAAACAAATCTTGTTCGCCAGTGACTGTTGGCTACACGATAGAAAGGTACGACCTCATCCATTAAACGAGAGTTTGATGTCTGTGTTCGATGCCACACTACTCAGTGACAACAACCTAGATAAACACGACTACGTTGCACGCAGTGTTATTGCAGACAAGGCAACGTCTGCCCGCTACTTCTCACTACCAACAGAAATGATGGCGCGAGCCTTTGAAGCTACGATTGAATCCTGTTCAGATATCGAGAATTCTTACTTAGTCGATGGCACGACCAAGCCGGATATGTTCCCTCTCTATCCAGACCTCAAGCATCGCAAAGAGATTTATGAAGCGCTTCAAGGTTATTTCGCGCCGTTGGGTCGATCTCTAAGTAAGTAACGTTCGAGTCGTCAGAGGTTAGAGATGATCCATCAGCGAAAAGTGTTTATAGTCCAGACACAAACTTCAACATCCATGATTTAGAGGCAGTAATGATCAGTTGGCCATCTTTGGTAAAACTCGACGGTGATGATGAGCTTATTTACGTCGCATCCGAACACGAATTTCAAGCAGAATGCTCAGATATGATCTTGGGCGAAGATGATTACCTCATCGATTCTGAAGGCGACAGCTATTCGCTGCAATCAAGCTCAAATCAACTGTCTCTAGCTAAACGAGCTAAGCAGTATTCAGTTGAAAACGTGACTAAGCTGATTCGAAATCACGAGTTCCAGAAAGCTGAAGTGTGCCTAATGAAGATCCACTTCCTAACTATCGAAGAAGCGATTCAGTCTTTGGCTTTTGAGCCTCGCTAATACTGCCTAAGAGCTCGTATCAAAGCTAATTCCCAAGACAGATTAAACAAAAACAGCGCCAATTCAGGCGCTGTTTTTGTTTGTTATTTAGCTATCTCAAAGAAAGCTAATTCATTAAGCGATAAAAATCTGTGCCAGTGCGTAGCCTAAACAACATGCGCCGACTACACCGATTAAACCCACCGACATGAATGAGTGGTTGAAATACCACTTACCAATCTTGGTGGTGCCAGACACATCAAAGTTAACCGTTGCGATATCTGATGGGTAGTTCGGGATGAAGAAGTAGCCGTAAACTGCTGGCATCAAACCGATAAGCAGTGCTGGATCTAATCCTAAACCAAGGCCAACCGGTAGCATCATACGTGCCGTCGCGGCTTGCGAGTTCACCACAACTGATACGATGAATAGCGCTAGTGCAAACGTCCATGGGTAATTCGTTACCATTTCCACGATGCCAGATTTGAACTGAGGCATTGCGTATTGGAAGTAAGTATCCGACATCCATGCGATACCGAAGATAGCAATCGCCGCCACCATACCCGATTTGAATACCACACCATTTGGTACATCACGTGGGTCAGTTTTGGTTGCCAGCAAGATGATACCGCCGAAACAGAGCATCATCATTTGGATGATCACTGACATCTTGATTGGCTTGTCGCCGTCTACAATGGTTCTGATCTCTGGCACCATCGCTACGATAACAATCACCACAATCGACAATAGGAAAATCAATACTGCATTACGAGCCGAAGTTGGCAGTACTTCATCCAAAGACGTCGCGGTGGTGCTTTCGATACGTTTTTTCCACTCAGGATCTTTTAGACGCGCTTGATATTCAGGATCGTCGTTCAGTTCTTTACCGCGTTTCAAGCTATACAGAGAAAGCAAAAGTGTGCCGAAAAGCGTTGCAGGAACCGTCACCATCAAAATCGAAAGCAGAGTAATAGAGTGTTGGATATCAGAAAGTTGTGCGAGGTAATACACCACTGCTGCCGAGATTGGAGATGCAGTAATCGCCAGTTGAGAGGCAACAGACGCAGCTGCCATCGGGCGCTCAGGACGAATACCATTCTTCAACGCAACATCGCCGATGATTGGCATAATTGAGTAAACCGCGTGGCCAGTACCCAATAGGAAAGTCATCGAGTAAGTCACGAACGGTGCTATCAAGGTGACGCGTTTCGGGTTCTTTCTCAGCACCCTTTCGGCAACTTGAAGCATGTATTTCAAGCCACCCGCCGCTTCGAGGATCGAGGCACAAGTAACAACAGCGAGGATGATCAGCATTACGGTGACAGGTGGAGACGTTGGTGGCATCTTGAAGACAAACACCTCGATAACCAAGCCAATCCCAGAAACAACACCTAAGCCGATACCGCCATACCGAGACCCGATATAAAGTACGACTAATAAAAATAGAAACTCAAAATACAACATAAGCAACCTTGCTAAAAGTGTGGACTAATTCTATTTTGTCCGTAAGTTCCACCATTTACTTTTTGCTTGGTCACACTCTGATTGCAGGCTTCCGCAAATTGTTTTTTATAAGATTATGGTCACGCTAACACGCCTGTAAGTTTATGAATTGTAATAGGAAGCTAGGTGCTCAACCTAGATTTGTTATGTATGATAACCATTCTTGTGTCTGTTAGAACGGTATGACCTATAAAATATCAGGCTCATAACTTAACGATATCATTCCAGACCGAATCAATTACATCACAGCTCATCCAGAAGCATATTACTGAGCCAATTCTGCATATTCTCACGCAACACTGACTCGCCTATCTCCAGACACTATGTCAAAATACTCGCCCTCACGACGACAACACAGAAAGAACCACGGATATGAATTTCCAAGCTGCTATTTTTGATATGGATGGACTGCTGCTCGACACCGAGCGACTTTGTATGCAGGTTTTTGAAGAAGCATGTCACGCGCAAGGTGTTCCGTTTTTGCAGGATGTTTACCTAGGCATCATTGGCTGTAACGCAAAAACCATCGAACAGATCTTTAGAAATGGCTACGGCGAAGGGTTAGATTACCCAGCATTGAACCATGAATGGCGCACTCGCTACAGTGCGATTGTTAAGCACCAGGCTATCCCAGTTAAAGATGGCGTAATTGAGCTTCTTGAATGGCTGAAATCAAACGACATTCCAATCGCGGTGGCAACCTCGACTCAGCTTGATATCGCGAAAAAGAAGCTTGAGCTGGCAGGCCTAGATTCTTACTTCACCTCACTAAGCACCGGCTGCGAAGTGACCAATGGTAAACCTCACCCAGAGATCTACTTATTGGCGGCAGAACGCCTAGGTGTTGCCCCTGAAACCTGCCTAGCGTTTGAAGACTCAAACAACGGTATTCGCGCATCAATGGCAGCCAACATGATCAGCTTCCAAATCCCTGATTTAGTAGAGCCATGTGACGAAGTAAAAGCGCTTGGTCACACCATCAGCCCTTCTCTGCATGATGTGTTAGCACAGCTTCAACAAGCTGCTGCTTAAGCTCTCACTGCCGTTGATAATGCTTTTATCTGTCTCGTCCTAAAATACGTAGACAAGCCTCTCTAGTAAGCCGACTCACAGAGTCGGTTTTTTTGTGGGTATTCCTTTTATAAAAGATAAAAACTCGCGCTTGAAACTGTTAAAGTCGATGTGAAATAAATGCTAGGTGATCAACAAGATTGCTAACGTCTACATATGGAGAAAGAGACGCGTGAAGGAAAAGTTTGAAGACCAACTGCTTGATTTTGCACAACAAGAAATGACACAAGATGCAGCGCACGACATTAGCCACATTAAGCGCGTCGTTAAAACCGCTAAGGCTTTGTGTGTTCAAGAACAGGCTAAGCTTGAAGTCGTTTTACCCGCCGCTTACCTTCATGATTGCTTCACCTTTCCTAAGAACCATCCGGACAGAGCCCAAAGCTCGCAAATGGCCGCAGACAAGGCGATCTCTTTCCTCAAATCTATCGGCTATCCCGCGTCCTATCTGGATGAGATCCATCATGCCATTGTCACGCACAGCTACAGCGCTAACATCACACCTGAAACCATAGAAGCTCAGATAGTCCAAGATGCCGATCGACTAGATTCTCTCGGTGCGATTGGTATCGCTCGCTGCCTGTACGTAGGTCAGAGCTTTAACGCCGAGCTTTATAACCACGAAGACCCATTCGCTGAACATCGTGACTTAGATGACAAGCATTACAGTGTCGACCACTTCTACGTGAAGCTGTTTAAGCTCGCAGAAATCATGAATACAGAATCAGCCAAGTTAGAAGCCAACAAGCGCACCGACTACATGCGTGGCTTTCTTGAGCAATTGGGCGCGGAAGTTTAGCCGCTTAGAATTAGCAGCTTAGGAAAAAGAGACACACGATAAGGAAGAGACGAAGATATGGAAATAAACCGCTTTAAAGCCTCCGATGCCAACGAGATCATCACTTGGTTCACATCACTCGAAGACTACGTACTGTGGGGCGGACGAACATTTGGTTGGCCGTTAGAAGCCGCCTCCATCATCGAGCGATCTCAAGAACCACATGTCGAGCTTTACACCTTCTCCACGCCTAGCACTAATTCAAATACCAATGAATTGCTCGGTTTTATGGAGTTTCAACGTATGTCAGACAGTGAACTTCGATTCTGCCGAGTCGCCATTCATCCAAATCAGCGTGGTAAAGGATTTGGACAGTCCATGATAGAAAGTGCATTAGACGCTGCGAAACAACTTCCTGATGTCACCACCATCAGCTTAGCGGTATTCCAACAGAATCACGGTGCGAAACGTTGCTACGACAAAGCGGGCTTTCAAGTGGTCGACAAAGAGCCAAAGTTCAAAGAATTCAATGGCAACACCTGGCCTCTATATCAAATGGAATTAAAGCTCAGCTAGTTTGTTTTACTCGGCTTGATCGTTTTAATTAACAGACTTACTTTAGTTAACAGAATCGTTTTAATTGCCAGATTTGACCCCATATCATTAAGCATTGCTACACACTCAAGATACACAGATGTAATTTGGAACCTTCAATGACCCAAGAAAAATTCGACACCATTTATCAACGTGCCGCTCACCGCAAAGGCGGAGCGGCCGAACTCGAAAAAATTGTTCGTGCGCCCCTTTCACAAGCCGAGCTATCACAAATCACCGACGATCGTTGGCTAGCCGCCTTTACTGAAAAAGTATTCCAGTGTGGTATTTCATGGAATGTAGTGAGAAAGAAATGGCCGCAATTTGAAGAAGTGTTCTTTGAATTCAATATCGAAAAAATGCTGATGCTGCCGAATGAAATGTGGGAACAAAAAGCGCAAGACCCGCGCATTATTCGCCACCTCACTAAAGTGATGACCATCCCTGCCAATGCCACCATGATCCACAACGCCAAGCGTGAAGCCGATTCATTCTCGCAAATGGTTGCCGACTGGCCATCAGAACGTATCACCGAGCTGTGGGATTACCTGAAAAAACACGGCAAGCGATTGGGTGGTAATACTGGTGCCTACACTCTGCGCCAAATGGGTAAAGACACCTTCATCTTGTCATCAGATGTTGAAGCACACCTACGCAGTACAGACGTGGTGGATAGCGGTCGTAACACCAAGCGAGCACAACTGGCAGCGGGTAAAGCCTTCAACGAATGGCAACAACAGTCAGGTCGTAGCTTGAGCGAAATCAGCCAAATTGTTGCCTACAGCTGCGGTGATAATCGAGTTTAGTTAAATTAAAAATGGCTTAAAGCTAAAGATTGCACACAGTTCCCTGCAAACAAAATGTTATAAGTCATTAACAAATAAGCGTACATCGCACTTTCATCCGGTGGCATTGTATAGATAAATGTATACAATATAGAGTAATACTCATGAATTATTCTCGACCAATCCAACTCGACTAAACAAGGGTCCTTATCTCTATGACAGTTCTCAAAAACTCTGTCTCCAAAGGTGTAAAAACGAAAGTAACAGGCCAGACTCAAGACGATGTTGTTTACTGCCATATCTTCGACGCGATACTAGAACAAAGGCTGCCACCAGCCACCAAATTAAGCGAAGAAGCCCTAGCAGAAATCTTTAGCGTTAGCCGCACCATTATCCGCCGTGCCTTACTGCGTCTTTCTTTAGAACAAGTTGTGGTGATCCGTCCTAACCGAGGAGCTGTGATTGCTGCGCCAACGGTTGACGAAGCCAAACAAATCTTTAAAGCACGTGAAGTGATGGAAATTGCTATCACTGAGCTGGCGGTGAAAAACGCAACCAAAGCTCAAATAGAAGAATGCAGAAAATTAGTCGCAAAAGAGAACTGTGCTTTCGACCAAGGTGATTACGGCTCTGGCCTACGTTTGTCTGGTGAGTTCCACATCAAATTGGCTGAAATGGCAGAGAACGCGCCACTGCTGGCTTTTCAACGCAGCTTGGTATCGCAAACCTCACTGCTGATCGCTCAATACGAAACGGGCAACCACTCGAACTGTTCTCTAGACGAACACTCAGGCTTACTGGATGCAATAGAGTCAGGCAACGAACAACAAGCCGTAGAGTTGATGCAAGAACACCTAAGCCATATTCGTTCGAAGCTCAACCTAGACAGCAGCACCGCATCGAGCGACCTGCATGTCGTGTTCTCAGATTTGCTTAAGAACAAGTCATAACGAGTTGACCATTCCAATCCAGCTCTAACAACTTTCTGTTAACAACCTTTTGTTAACAAGACGGGAGAGAAGTAAGCCTCTGCGTTTACTTCTCTTTTTTATGCCCTCCCCATAATAATAAACGCGAAGATCGGCGCATTTTCGCCTCAAAACACTCTCTATTCTGGCCTAAATTGCACTGTTAGCGTCTACAGTATTTGATCCGCCAATGCCAAAAATCTTGTCTTTATTTTGTATACATAACCATTAATTCATTCATACCACAAAACTCAGCACTTCCAATTTAAATCCCAAGAAAACAAGCAACTACAGACAAAATTAAATTGTATACAATCCACCAAAGCGCAGTATTGTTGCATTTTTGTAAATAAATAGTTGACCACAGGGTCAGGATGGATAATTATTGACCTAGAAGTCAAAAAGAATACACATGGAAATATGTCGATTTACAAGGAGGTCTCTTGATTACTTTTTTGCTCAATCAGGAAATAAGACGTGAAGATAATCTGTCGCCAAACATGACAGTGCTCAACTACCTTCGTACCAAGGTTAATAAAACGGGTACCAAAGAAGGTTGTGGGTCGGGTGACTGTGGTGCATGTACGGTAGTTCTGGGTGAAGTGGTTGATGGGCAGTTGCAATACCGCTCGGTGAACTCTTGCCTGACTTTCGTTTCAGCGCTGCATGGCAAGCAACTGATCACAGTAGAAGATCTACAAAACCGAGATCGCTCTTTGCACCCAGTGCAGAAAGCGGTGGTAGATTTTCACGGTTCACAGTGTGGTTACTGCACGCCTGGCTTCATCATGTCGATGTTTGCGCTAGGCAAGAACAAACCCGATGCGAGCAAAGAAGACGTCATGGAATCGCTGGCAGGTAACCTATGTCGCTGTACTGGCTACCGACCAATTGTTGATGCTGCGATGTCACTTTCAACAGACCAGCCTTTGATCGACCAATTTGCTGAACTTGAACGCAACACCATCAAGAAGCTAGAAGGTATTCAAGACACCGAAGCCAACTTACGTCTTGGTCACCTCACCGCTTTTTCCCCGAAAAGCACTGATGAGCTGGCCAAGCTTTTTCAAGCACATCCGAACGCTAAGCTGGTTGCTGGCGGTACGGATTTAGCACTGGAAGTGACGCAATTCCATCGTGAGATTGAAACGCTAATCAGCGTAAATCTTGTTGAAGACATGAAGGTATGCGAAGAGACCGACACCGATTTAATCATTGGTGCCAACCTGCCTATCAGTGACTCTTACGCACTACTGAAAAAACACTACCCAGATTTTGGTGAACTGCTGCACCGCTTTGCTTCGCTGCAAGTACGTAACCAAGGCACCATCGGCGGTAATGTAGCCAATGCTTCACCTATCGGAGACACCCCTCCTCTGCTGATTGCCCTGAACGCGAAGATCAAACTTCGTTGTGGCGACGAATCTCGCACCATGCCGATTGAAGATTACTTCATCAGCTACAAAGTGACGGCGCAGAAAGAAAGTGAATTCATTGAACAGATCATCATTCCTAAGCCAAGCAACGACAGCTTCCGAGCTTACAAACTGTCTAAACGTTTAGACGACGACATCTCTGCGGTTTGTGGTGCGTTTGATATTCAAATCGAAGATGGCAAGGTTTCTTACGCTCGTATCGCCTTTGGCGGTATGGCTGCAACGCCTAAGCGCGCAGCGCGTTGTGAAAAGACGTTATTAGGCAAACCGTGGACAGACGCTAATATTAAGTTAGCGATGCAGGAACTGTATAACGACTTTGAGCCGCTATCTGATTTCCGTGCAAGCCAAGAATACCGTTCATTGTCAGCAGCCAATATGTTGCGTCGTTACTTCATTGAACAACAGAACAAAAACAACCAAATCGAAACAAGGGTAACGTCTTATGTCTAAATCACACGAGCATGCGATGACCCACGAAGAGATGGTTACCATTGCAAAACAAGACCTAAAAACTGGCGTTGGTAAAAGCGTTAAACACGACAGTGCAGCCAAGCAAGTTACGGGCGAAGCGGTATACATTGATGACCGCCTAGAGTTCCCAAATCAGCTACACGTATACGCACGCCTGAGCACTCAAGCACACGCGAATATCACCAAGATAGATTTATCACCGTGTTACGAATTTGAAGGCGTGGCGATTGCCATTCAAGCGAAAGACGTACCGGGTGAGCTAGATATCGGCGCCATCCTACCGGGTGACCCACTGCTTGCAGACGGAAAAGTAGAATACTACGGCCAACCTGTGATTGCCGTGGCTGCCAATGATTTAGAAACCGCGCGTAAAGCCGCACAAGCTGCAATCATTGAATATGAAGAACTCCCTGCGATTCTTGATGTAAAAGAAGCACTAGAGAAAGAACACTTCGTGACAGAGAGCCACACTCAACAACGTGGTGACTCAAAAGCCGCACTGGCAAAAGCAAAACACGTGATCTCTGGCGATCTAGAGATCGGCGGCCAAGAGCACTTCTACCTAGAAACCCAAATCAGTAGCGTTATGCCAACCGAAGATGGTGGCATGATCGTTTACCCCTCGACCCAAAACCCGACCGAAGTTCAAAAGCTGGTTGCGGAAGTGATTGGCGTGCCGATGCACAAAGTCGTGATTGATATGCGTCGTATGGGTGGTGGTTTCGGTGGTAAAGAGACTCAAGCGGCCTCTCCAGCTTGTATGGCTGCGGTTATTGCTCACCTTACAGGCCGACCTACAAAAATGCGTTTGCTACGCAGTGAAGACATGCAGCAAACCGGCAAACGCCACCCGTTCTACAATCAATACACAGTCGGTTTTGACGACAATGGTGTGATTCAAGGTGCCGACATTACCGTTGCAGGTAACTGTGGTTACTCACCAGACTTATCAAGTTCTATCGTAGACCGCGCAATGTTCCACTCAGACAACGCCTACTATCTAGGCGATGCAACTGTGGTTGGTCACCGATGCAAAACCAATACCGCATCGAACACCGCGTACCGTGGCTTTGGTGGTCCGCAAGGCATGATGACCATCGAACACATCATGGACGAGATTGCGCGTTACCTGAAAAAAGATCCTTTGGAAGTACGTAAGGCGAACTACTACGGCGAAGAAGGCCGTAACGTGACCCATTACTACCAAACCGTTGAAGACAACTTTTTACCTGAGATAACCGAACAGCTTGAACGCAGCAGTGACTATCACGCACGTCGTAAAGACATTGCCGAGTTCAACAAGCAGAGCCCTATTTTGAAGAAAGGCCTTGCGATCACACCAGTGAAATTCGGTATCTCGTTTACTGCGACTTTCTTGAACCAAGCAGGTGCGCTCATCCATATCTACACCGATGGCAGTATTCATTTGAATCACGGTGGTACGGAAATGGGGCAAGGCTTGAACATCAAAGTGGCACAAATCGTTGCACAGGAGTTCCAAGTCGATGTCGAACGTATCCAGATCACCGCTACAAACACAGACAAAGTTCCGAACACATCACCAACCGCAGCCTCATCGGGCACCGACCTCAACGGTAAGGCCGCGCAAAACGCCGCAATGACCATTAAGCAGCGCCTGATCGACTTCGCTTCTTCGCACTTCAAAGTGTGGCCTGAAGAGGTGGTATTTAAGAACGGTATGGTGCAGATCCGCGATGAGATCATGACCTTCAACTCGTTTGTTGAACTGGCTTGGTTTAACCAAATCTCGCTGTCGAGCACTGGCTTCTACCGCACTCCGAAGATCTATTACGATCACGAGAAAGCACGCGGTCGCCCGTTCTACTACTACGCATACGGAGCATCTTGTTCAGAGGTTATCGTCGATACCTTAACCGGCGAGAACAAGATTCTTCGTGTCGATATCCTGCATGACGTGGGCGCTTCATTGAACCCCGCGATTGATATCGGCCAAGTCGAAGGTGGCTTTGTGCAAGGGGTTGGTTGGTTAACGACGGAAGAGTTGGTTTGGAACCAGCAAGGCCGCTTGATGACCAATGGCCCTGCAAGTTACAAGATCCCGGCGATTGCTGATATGCCTATTGATTTCAGAACGCACCTTTTAGAAAACCGTAACAACCCAGAAGACACCGTCTTCAACTCGAAAGCCGTGGGTGAACCGCCTTTCATGTTGGGTATGTCGGTATGGAGCGCACTGAAAGACGCGATTAGCTATGTCGCCGTCGATGGCGCGATTCCTAAGCTCAACACACCTGCGACACCAGAGCGTATTCTGATGGCGATTCAGGAAGTCACTGAAACGGCTCCGACTTCGGTCGATGCTCAATCAGAAACGGCTTAGGGCTCATATCGATCGTTTAGCTTGGGAAGCATAAAAAGGGATTTAGGAGGACATATGTTTAAGGATAATTGGATTCACGAACTGGCAAAACTGGAAGAGAACTACGAACCGTGTGTAATGGTGACGGTGCTCGAAGACAGAGGTTCCGTTCCACGCGATGCGGGCACCAAAATGCTTGTCACTCGTGACCGAATCATCGCTACGATTGGTGGTGGTCATCTTGAACATGTGGCCACCAAAATGGCTCGCGAGATGCTGATTGCCAGCGAGAAATCACTCAAAGTGGAACGCTTCAACCTCGGTGCTCGTTTAGGCCAGTGTTGCGGCGGAATGGCAACGTTAAGCTTTGAACCGATTGGCACTCAGCAGAACCACCTTGTGCTATTTGGCGCAGGTCATGTTGCCAAAGCGCTGCTGCACATTGTCGCAACCCTACCCTTCCGCGTGACCTGGATTGATGAGCGTGAAGAAGTGTTCCCTGAAACACTGCCACACGGTGTGAAAAAGCTTGTTTCAGACGATCCAGTTGGCGAGGTGAAACACATGCCACCGAACAGCTATTACCTTGTAATGACGCACAACCACCAGCTCGATTTTGACCTAACTAAGGCCATCATCGACCGTGAAGACAGCCGTTACTTCGGAATGATTGGATCACTCACTAAGCGCAAGAAGTTCGACTTCCGCTTAGAGCAACGCGGCTACAGCCAAGAGCAAATTGAAACCATGATTTGCCCTATTGGCATTAGCGCAGTGAATGGCAAACACCCTGCCGAAATTGCGGTATCGGTTGCGGGTGAACTGATCGCACACTATCAAGGCCAAGCCCTTGAACAAAAGCGCCCAACCAAACAATATCGAAATCAGGATTTGACCGATCAACACAGTCAACCAAGCGACGTAGGCGAACCACCATTGGAAGAGAAGATCGCCTAACACAAGTCGCAAAGCTTCAGTGGCCATAACGTCGCTGAAGTCATTAAAAGGAAGTAAACATGACAACGCAACGCAAAGCTTATCGCGCCAGTATTTTACACAGCGTCGCCGACCCAAAAGACGTCGGCATCGATGAGTCTTACGACTATTTTGAAGACGGTGTTTTAGTGGTTGAGAACGGCCATGTCGTCGACTTAGGCCATGCGGACGAAGTATTGGCTCGCCAACCTAAAACACTCGAAGTAAACCAATACAAAGACAAGCTGATCACCTCTGGCTTTATTGATACGCACATCCACTACCCTCAAACAGGGATGATCGCGTCTTACGGTGAGCAACTTCTTGATTGGTTAGAGAACTACACCTTCCCAGAAGAAAAGCGCTTCAAAAACCCAGTCTACGCACACAAAGTGGCGAAGCTATTCCTAGACGAATTAGCAAGCAACGGCACCACTACGGCACTGGTATTTGGCACGGTACACAAAGAGTCCGTCAACGTGTTCTTTGAAGAAGCCGAGAAGCGTAACCTACGAATGATCGCGGGTAAGGTATTGATGGATCGCAACGCACCAGACTACCTCACCGACACTCCAGAATCTGGCTATGCAGACTCAAAAGAGTTAATCGAAAAGTGGCACAATCGTGGTCGTTTGCACTATGCCGTAACGCCTCGCTTCGCGCCAACTAGCACACCAGAGCAATTGGCTACCGTTGGCAAACTGCTAGAAGAATATCCAGACGTATACATGCACACTCACCTTTCTGAAAACGAGAAAGAGATCGAGTGGGTGAAATCGCTGTTCCCAGAGCGCGACAGTTACCTAGATGTCTATGACCACTATGGTCTGCTGCACAAACGCTCAGTATTTGCGCACGGTATTCACTTATCAGACTGCGAATGTAAGCGCCTCGCGGATACCGATTCTGCCATCGCCTTCTGCCCAACTTCAAACCTATTTCTGGGCTCGGGCTTATTCAAGTTACCGAAAATGGAAGAGCACGGTATTCGTGTCGGCATGGGTACCGATGTAGGCGCAGGCACCAGCTTCTCAATTCTACAAACCATGAGTGAAGCCTACAAAATCATGCAGCTTCAACAAGATAAACTGCACCCAGCCAAATCACTGTTCTTAGCAACTCTAGGTGGCGCGCGTTCGCTGCATTTAGAAGACAAGATTGGTAACTTGGAAGTCGGCAAAGAAGCGGATTTCGTGGTGTTGGATCTACACGCGACACAGCTGATGCGCTTTAGAATGGAACAAGCCACCAAGCTTGAAGAAAAACTGTTTGTACTAATGAGCTTGGGTGACGACAGAACCGTCAGCGAGACTTATATCTATGGCGAAAAAGCCTACGACGTAAACTTCAAAGATTACAAGAAGCTCGTTAGCTAGACTTAAAACCGATTAACAACCGCTAGACAGCGACAGCCGTCGTTAATTAAAAATCCGTCCAGATTTATCTAGCCTTTAAAGACCAGTTGCTGACGCCACTGGTCTTTTTTGTGCTTCATTCAAATAAATATAAATTAACCGCTTTCAGACAACGATCTTCGGTGACGCCAAGTTATTATATTGATAGGTTAATGTTTATACATATCGACTTTATGCTTCGTTTGGCGTCTCTCCAAAACATTCGTTTCTCAGCTGAATGGAAGCACCCAATCTAGAAAGGAATTCTATGTTCGAACAGGTCGTCAGCATTCTGTTTCCCGTTTTTGCTTTAGCCAGTGCTGGCTTTGCGGTGGGTCGTTGGCTCAAGCCCGATTTCAAACCGATCAATCGCATCAATATGGATGTGTGTATTCCTGCGCTAGTGTTTGCATCGCTGACCACCATGCCTCTCGACACAGAACAACTGCCACTCATCACCGCCTCTTTGGTCGCGGTGTTAGTGCCTGCTTTATTGATGATACCAATCTGTAAGATCTTTAAGCTCAACTTCAAAGCTTGGGCTCCGCCACACATGTTCCGCAACAGTGGCAACCTCGCGATTCCCCTGTTCACTTATACCTTTGGTGAGAGCGCATTAGCCCCTGCTGTACTGCTGTTTGTGGTGTCGGCATGTGTCCATATTAGTGTTGGCTTAGCGCTATTGAGCGACGGTAACCCGATCAAACAGATCCTCAAAATGCCGATATTCTTGGCCGCTGCATTGGCGATGACGTTGAACTTATCTGGCATTGCCGTATGGAATCCAATCTATGAAGCGACATCTCTACTCGGCCAAGCTGCCGTGCCTATCATGCTGTTGTCGCTGGGTTCGCAAATGGTCAACTTGAGACTGAGCGGATTAAAAGTCGGCTTGTTGTGTACCGCTCAATCGCTGTTTACCGGAGCCATAGCCTTTACCATCATCTACTTCTTTATCCCGCTGCCAACGCTACACCTACAAATGATGGTGCTGTTCACCATGCTGCCACCCGCCGTGATGAACTACCTGTTTGCAGAACGCTTCAATGTCGAGCCGCCTAAAGTCGCGTCTATAGTGTTGTTCGGCAACTTCCTGAGCGTGGTGACTTTGCCTATTTTGTTGTCATTCGCGCTGTCTTTTTCGTCTTAAAGAACCGCGAACCTTCAGGTATACGAGCTTTAAAACTCAGCCAATCAATAAAAAAGGAGCGTAACTTAGTAAAGTTGACGCTCCCTTTTCAGACTATATTTTCTATTTACCTCAAGCTGTGTTTCTCTCCGCAAGCACCTCTTTAAATGCGAACATGCCATTTAGTGCCGAAGGGAATCCTGCGTACACTGACATCTGCAATATCACTTCTTTGATCTCTTCTTCGCTGCATCCTACATTGAGTGCTGCATTCAAATGCACCTTAAGCTGAGGGGCACAATTACCGAGTACGGTCAGGGCAGCCACGGTCGCGATCTCTCGTGATTTCAAATCCAAACCGGGGCGCGAATAGATGTCACCAAAGGGATACTCGATAGTATACTTGGCAAGATCAGGACAGATATCTTGCAGGCTTTCGATAACCTGTTGCCCTGCTTCTCCGTCGATATGATTCAGTCTTTCTAAGCCAGTTTCAAAACGTGATTGATTCATGAGTCTGTTCCTGTATTTATAGTTTACAGGAACACCATACAAGTTAGAGTCGACTCTAAGTCAACGGACTTTTCCATCTCGATACAAACTAATTTTTTGCTCTAGCGCAGCCAGATGTTTTTGCTGTTCTTCAATATGGGCTCGCAAATTCTTTTGATGTTGTTCCAGCAACACTTGACGCTGCGAAACAGATTCTGGCCCTAACTCCCTCAGCTTTGCGTATTCTAGAATCTCATCCAGTGGCATTGCGGTGTCTTTTAAGCGTTTCACAAACTCAATCCAGGTAACGTCCTTCGATGTATAGACTCGATGACCGCTACTGTTCCGCTGAACATTTTTCAGCAAGCCGATTTTTTCATAGTAGCGAAGCGTATGGGCGGACAAACCCACCAACCGAGAAAATTCACTCACATTCATTACTTCACCTTTTCTATCTGGGTATAAGTACTAGGAACTCAAACTATGCGCACTTATCTAATTTGAGCTCTGCGGTCACTTTCGTCAAACGCAAAGCAATCGCGAAACACACTAAGTAAGGACTCACATACCAGAAGATGCTTTCTAATGGCTGCTTCACCTGCGCTTCTCTGGTTTTTATGTATTGGTTTTTCTGCTTCTCATACTGGCTCAACATACCATCTACCCACACTGCATCACTTTCCACCAGCGACACGCTCGGCGCAGGGACCGTAAAATCCGATGCATTCGGTAGCAAGGTGAAATCGACATCTTTGAACGTAATTGCCGTATTCAAATACCACAAACACGCTTCATGGTGCTGAGCGTGATTATCCAAAGATGGTTGACCGGTGCAGGTATCACTTCTCAGCTTATCCAAAGAAAACTGCTGAACCGACTCTAAAATCGCTACCGCTCTGGTTTGTTCTGTTTCAACCCAATCACCCGCTACTTTCGCACGAATCTCAGACACTGCACCCAGCATCCCGATACCCGCTAGAAACGGCCATAAATAATCCATAAGTTTCCATTTGCGTCGGCTCAAGTTGAACCCACACCAAATCGGAAGATGAAAAAGGAGCGTTAGCCCTAGTGATAGCAAAACGAAATTCAAAGAGCTAGAGAGCATGAGTTCGCTATCGAAGAAGTTCTTCATAATGAGAGACTTGCCTGTATAACAAAGAGAAATTTGATACTAGGTTCGATGTTAGAAAAGAGTGTAAGGGGAAAGTAAAAACAGCACCAACAATTGGAGTTAGTGCTGTTTATTTAAGCGTATAGCCGCTACTAGAACTTATGTAAATGACCTATTCGATAGTGCTGAAATCTAGGTTTCTCGGCACCGCAACACTAACAACCTGACTTCCCGCGATTAAGTCATGCAAGCAGCGTCTGTTTTTACGTAAAGCAAACAGATAGTTTAGCAACGCGATAAATTGACCAATAACAGGAATATAAACAAAGATGTTCATAGGTAAAATTCGTTTGATCATTATGTCGAATACCCCTAGTTGCTTGCCCTTCATATCGACAATCGCGATTTCCATTATATTTTTGCCAATAGTCTGCCCTTTCTTATGCAGCAAATAGCCATTCAACAAAAGGAACACGAACCAACCGTAAGCAGTGACTGCTATTAGTTCTGCTGTATCAACTGTCCCTGTTTCAGATAGTTTTTGGAAATAATCGGTATAGAGATAAATTGGCATGACAATAGCCACAGCAATTAAGACGTCAATAAAAACGGCCCAAAAGCGTAGCCATCTAGACGCGAGTTTTACTTCAGGTACATTTTCAACTGTTGGTTTTTCTAATGATTCATGCTCATTTTTTTCTAAATTGTTGTCTGACACACTAACAACTTGAGTGCCTGCGATTAAGTCATGCAAGCAACGTCTGTTTTTTCGGAAAATGAAAAGAGAATCCAACATGGATATTAAATGGCCAATGATAGGTATAATAGTAAAGGTAATCATAGGTATCATTCGTTTACCCACTATTTTATATAACCCTATAGGTTTACCTTCCATATCGACAATCGCAATTTCCATTAGATGTTTGCCAATCGTCTGTCCTTTCTTATTCAGTAAGTATCCATGTACCAACAAAAACATCAGCCCTAAATAGGCATAGACAGCAGCGACTTCTCTAAAGTCTATCACCCCTGTATCGAGTGTTTTTTGGAAACAATCTGTATACATAAAGATTGGCGCAATGATGACAGCCGTAATTACACCATCAATAAAAAACGCTAAAAAACGAGGCCATCGAGATGCAGGGATAACTTCGGTTGTATTTACACCAATTTCAGGGTTGTCGCTATCTGAACTTTTCTTTGAAACAATGACAACTTGAGTGCCAGCGATTAAGTCATGTAAGCAGCGTTTGTCTTTGCGAAAAACAAACAGATAATCAAACGTTGATATAAATGGACCAATAAAAGGTATGTAAGCTACAGCCACCATAGGAATGATTCGTTTGCCCATTATGTTTAGCAAACCTATTTGTTTACCTTCCATATCGACAATCGCAATATCCATTAGATTTTTACCAATTGTCTGCCCCTTCTTATGAAGTAAGTACCCTTGGCACAAAAAGTAAACCACCCAACCATAAACAGTCAGAGCAACTTGTTCTGTTAGTTCAATGGTTTCATTGGAAAGCAATTTATCGTACAAACCGCCATATAGGAAAACAGGAACAATGAAAATCGCATACACGAAAGCATCAATGATAGATGCCCATAAGCGAGACCATCGAGACGCGAGTACAATTGTAGGGGTGTTTTCTATTACTTCAGACATGTCCTTTCCTAAAGTCAAAATGCCTATAAATTAAAAAACGTCAGAAACTCGAAGCTCTGACGTCATCTTGAATTAGATTGAATCACTATATAGAAGGGCAGTTACCGCTTTCAGCCATTGCGACTTTGCGTACTTGAGCTTTCCCTACTTCTTCATCGACTAACTCAACACCTGCACCACCGACAAAAACGCCCATTTTAATGTATTGGTTAACGAAGTAATTCCGACCTTCAGCAGTAAAAAGGGATACGTGATTTTCAGAAAATTCAGATTCCGTACTGACGACATGCTCTTCATTTCCTTTGACCTCGTGATAAAAGAACACACCTGGAGCCGTTTCACCTACGCATTCTCCATCAACATATACGTACTTTTTGAGCGCACCACCGACAAAAGTATCTTCACGATAGATATAGATGCCTGTATTACCTTCTTTAGGAACAGGGAACGTTTTCGCTTGATCAGAAACTGAAGAATCGACTGTTGGCACAGAAGCACACCCAGATAATGCGAGAAGAAGAGCAGAGCAAAGAAATGCCTTATTTTTCATGTAATAACCTAGACTTTATAAAAACCCGAGAAACATAACATATGCAAATGGTTTGATTTTAAACTTGCATGTAGACGTGTGAGCTACGTTGCATAATGAGTAGTTAAAATTCAGAAAATTAGTTAAATAGAACTAAACCATTGTTCTGTATGAACTTAATCACTTACATGCAACTTTAATCAAATGGTTAGAGGATCTATTTTTTGTAATCACCTCTAATGAACAGGAGACGTTACGAGGTGAAAGCCTTTAGATAGTGAGAGCTAGAAAACGTACGCCTAGCGATTTAACTAGGGTTTATAGATTGGAGACAAAAAGGGTAAGGACTGCTGACTATTTCAGAGCCAACACATACTCGATAAAGTCAGACTTCTTTTCACGGTATTCATCTTGTGGCCAACCTTCACAAGACATTTTGAGGGTGTTGTATTGCTCCACTAATGCCGGATTCGCACGTAGCTTGTCACGAAATGCCAGAAAGCATTCGAACTCAGAACCATTGGCGACCACTTGCAAGGCCACATCATCAGAAGATGTAGATTCCAACATACACAGTTCCGGCGTTCTTAAGGTATCGAGTTTCTCTGTAAAGCCGAGTGTTGCGAGTCTCTCTATAACATCCTCAAATTCGCCAAGTTCAACACCTACGAAAATATCTAGATCGCCCTTAGATACGGCTGATGGAATAGAAGATGCACCTACGTGCTCAACTCTCGCGTTAGGGATTAGCTTTTTGATGTCACGTTCGTATCGGATAAACAGCTCGTTGCAAGCCGCTTGGTATTGTTCCGCGGGGTAAAACTTCATATATCCTCACTCCGAATCACAAGCTATTGAAGACACCAATTGCTAACAGAAGTAACACGATGCTAATAGCTCCGATATAAGAGATTCTGGTTCGCTCTTTTTCAGTTGGAATCAATGGGGGGAAGCGCCCTAGTGTGAATGCTTTACAGACTATCCAGCCAGATCCGTAACCAATGAACTCAATCAATATCGACTGAAACAGATACCTAAAGAATGAGCTCAATGCCCTAAAATACGCGACTATCAAGTCTTCCATTTTTTGTCCTAACTAAAGTCAATTTGGACTAAAAATGCCATGGGTAGAGATTCATATCAAGTGTCTTATACAGAACTATCTACGAAATAAGGACTGAAGTAAGACTTCATTCGACCCTCAATTACGAGAGAAAGGAAAGAGACTCAATCGGAAATAAAACCTATGGTATGTAATCTATTTAAATTGATTCGCAATTTGAAAGTGAAAAATTGATTTAAAATATAAGATCGATATAACAACAATATAGGTTCAATAAACAAATGGCACTCCCCTTGCTACTTATACAATGAAGGCCGAAACATTCGGAGGAAGACAACGACCAACAAGGGGATATAATCACATGGAGAACAGAATTCCATCTCTAGATGGATTGCGTGCTGCATCTATATTACTAGTCTGTTTGGGGCACTTGTGCGGTACCGTTAACTTTCCCCAGATCTTTATGCCACTCAATAGCTTGGGTAACTTCGGCGTAAAAGTATTTTTTGTAATTTCTGGATTCTTAATAACCACGCTATTGCTCAGTGAACTCAAGCTAACCAATAAGATCAACCTGCCTCAATTCTTCATCCGGCGAATGTTCCGTTTATTCCCTGCTTTTTATTTCTACATTCTTTGTATCGCTATCGCAGAATACGCAGGCATCATCTCTTTACTACCGGGCGACCTATTCCACGCGGTCACCTACACGATGAATTATCACCACGAGCGCGAATGGTGGCTCAACCATACTTGGTCACTTGCGGTCGAAGAGCAATTCTACCTACTGTGGCCGCTTTTACTCACCACAATGGGACGACAACACGCTAAGTCGTTGCTCCTATTAGCGGTTTTATTTGTCCCCTGTATTCGCTATTGGATGTGGTTTGAAGCTGGCAGCTCACCCTCTGCGATGACCCGAGAGTTTCAGGCAATTGCAGACGCACTAGCAATGGGCTGTGTTATTGCCTACATGAAAGAGGCAGGGTTCACACTCCCCAGTTACTTTGGTTCTAGGTGGTTCATAGTCGTGCCTGTGGCGATGATTTTAGTTCCCAGCGCACTCTATAAGCTCAGCCCCGCTTGGTTCTACGTGCTTGGTCAAACGTTAATCAATGTTTGTGCTGCACTTATGATTCTTCGCTATAGCCAGTTTAATCACGGTCTAAGCTTCACCATTTTAAATAGTAAACTTGCAGTGTGGTTAGGTGTATTAAGTTACTCGCTGTATCTGTGGCAAGAACCCTTCTTAAATTCTTGGACTCGCGAGTGGTATGCCACCTGGCCTATCAATATTGTTCTAGTATTCATATTTGCGCTCATTTCATATTTCTTAATTGAGCGGCCAGGGCTTAAATTAAGGAAGAAACTCGCAGCAAGACGTAAAAAGGCAAAACCGGTAAACGGACGTAAATCCAAGGTGTAATATCTAATCCTCTTTGCCTTAACGATAGCTTCTCGAAGCACATATCAGATATCTAAAACAAAAAGCCCCGGTTATAGGAACCGGGGAAACAGGGTGGGATGAGTTTGGCGCGTGCCCGAAACCAAACTCTCCCCAAGCCTCACCCAAGACTCATGCTCTTAGGTAAAGGATTCACATCATTATTGAAGCGTAGCGCCTTGCTCTACCCAAGTACCGATGAGTGCGCGTTCTTCGTCGGTCATTTGAGTCATGTTGCCGAGCGGCATCACCTTGGTTGTTACAGTTTGAGCAACAATCCTTGGTACGTTGGCTTTAATCTCTTCTGGGGTATCAAACATCACACCGGCTGGCGCAGCAGCAAAAGCAGCGTGGCTCGGGGTTGATGAGTGACACACAGAACAGCGCTCTTGAATGACTTTGTTAATGGTTTCAAAGCTTACACCTGCGCTAGCCGTTTGCATTGCGTGGTCTGCAGGTACAACTGGGGCATCTGCCGAAGTTGAAGCTGTGCTGTTCGAAACAGCCTCTTCTGTCGCCGATTCCGTCGCGCTTACTTGCGCTTCTTGAACCACTGGTGCTTGCACAACCGGAGTCATCTGTTTTTTCGCGTAAGGTGAGGTAACAAACGCGAGCGTAATCATACCCAATGCCGCTACTGGCACTGTCCATGCAAACTTCTGACTACCATGACGGGTGTTGAAGTAGTGACGCACTAAGATGCTAAAGATCGCTAAACCAGCAAGAATCAACCAGTTGTATTCCGAGCCATAAGTGCTTGGGAAGTGGTTACTGATCATGATGAACAGCACTGGCAGTGTCATGTAGTTGTTGTGACGAGAGCGCAGTAGACCTTTCGCTGGTAGTGCTGGATCCGGTTCGCGTTTCTCTTCAATCGCTTTCACCAAGTTGCGCTGTGCAGGCATGATAACGCGGAATACGTTACCCACCATGATGGTACCAATGATGGCACCCACGTGGATGTAAGCACCACGACCACTGAACACTTGAGTTAGACCATATGTCGCAGCGACAAGCAGCACAAACAGCACAACGCCAAGCAGTACCGGGGTTTTACCTAATGGTGAGTCACACAGTAAGTCGTAGATAAACCAACCAGCAACGAATGAACCAATACCTATCGCGATTGCCGTTGTTGAATCAAGGCCAGAGCCCGGTGCAATCAGGTAGATTTCAGCGTTAAGGTAGTAAACCACACCCAATAGGCACACACCGGTAATCCACGTGAAGTAGGCTTCCCATTTGAACCAGTGCAGGTGCTCTGGCATTTCTGGTGGCGCAAGTTTGTACTTCTCTAGGTGATAAATACCACCGCCGTGAATCGCCCATAAGTCGCCTGAAAGGCCCGTTTTAGGGTTAACTCGGTTAAGGTTGTTCTCTAACCAAACAAAGTAAAATGATGCGCCTATCCACGCAACACCAACAATCATGTGAATCCAGCGAATCGCTAAATTCAACCACTCTGTAATATGCGGATCCATAATAAACTCCTGTATCACAACGCTTTAGCTAAGCGTTGCTCTTCCTTGTTGTCTTCCGTTGGCAAGTCTTCCAAATGCAATGCCACTCGGTCGCTGTCGAAATAAACTTCATCACAGTTATGTCCTTCTCCGCCTCTATCGACAATCAAGAACTGGTCTTGATCGGTGAGCGCGAGAACTGGGTGATGCCACACCCCTTTGTGATAGTTCACTCCTTGACGGCCGTTGCTCAAGAAAGCTCGGCTATTGGCTAACGTTGGGTTATCGCCTTTTGGTGCAACAACAATTAAATAGGGTTGACCAAGTAATGGAACGAATGCCTGAGAGCCAAGTGGATGACGCTCTAACATTTTGATGGTCAGTGGGTAGCTCAACGGTGTGGCCTGGAAGATGCTGATGATCGCTTCTCCGTCTTGGTCTTGCACATCCGTTGTCGCTAGCTTGTGGTAGCGACGTGTTGATCCACTGTTGATCATGAAGAAATCACTATTATCGGACTCGATAACATCACCAAACTCAGCAAAAGCCTGCTTGGTTAACGGTTCGATAGATAAACGACGTATTCCATTACTCATACTCATTTCCTTACCTATTTCGCTTTCGTACCAAATAGACGCAAACGGCTGATGCCACCATCTGGGAATATGTTTGCACGTACGTGGGTAATCGCACCAAGGTCATTTACCTCAGAAATGAATTCGTGAATCTCGTGCGCTTGCAGCTTTTGTGCTGGCAGGAGTTCACGCCAGAATAGACTTTGTGTTTCCACTTGGTCGTCGGTACCACCTTTCACGTAAGCCGCTTGGATTGAGCAGCTGTCTGGGTAGTTACCTTTGAAGTGTGCTGTATCTACAACGATACGTTCGATGTTACCTGGGTGGCCTAATGCCACGATTACCCAGTCGTTACCCGGTGTACGACGACGTGCTGTTTCCCAGCCATCACCCATGTTTTCACCGCGGCCTGGGCCTAAGATGTTGGCTTTGTTACCGTAGTGCTCATCGCTACATGCCAGCGCTCGGCCACCGTGTTCAACGGCTGCTAAGTCGACTTGCTGCTGAGAATCTATTGCGTCCCAATCCACGCTTGGTCGGCCATAAACACGTAGACGTGCGACACCGCCGTCTGGGTAGATGTTCAAACGTAGGTGCGTAAATACTTGGTCACTTTCGATGTCTTCAAGATGATGATGATCACCCTGTAGTGCCATTGAAGGCAGAATTTCTTGCCACTCTGTTGAGTCTGTTGGCTCACCTTGTGGTGAATAACACGCGTCAATTGATGCCGAAGGTGGGAAGTTACCTGTGAAGAATGAGGTATCAATATCAACGCCAACAATGGTGCCAGCTAGGCCAAGGCGAACGACACAGTAGTCGTAACCTTCGCCGCGTTTGCGTCTGCTTTCCCAACCGTCCATCCACTTGCCGTTGTCGTCGTATAAGTCGTCTTTCCACTCTGGTGCTGCGTGGCTGAGTAGACGGCTTTTATCCGCGAAAAAATCGTCGGTTGCGAAGATCGCTTCTGCGCCGAGTTTTTCGTCTGCAAGGTTTATGTACTGTTCAAATTTATGGGTCATGTCCGTGTAATCCTATGAAATTAATCAAGTAATAATAAAATGAGAACTTAGTGGCTTATGTTTTTACAAATCAAACCTTTGGCGCACTAAGACTGGGCTGAGATAGCTGTTAACTCCGTTAACTTACATATCCCAGAGACGAAACATCGCGATCTTGTTGATCTCTTGAATCGCCGTAGCAAACTCAGTTTCACTATCATTTCCTAATCGCATCTCGAACGACTCAAGAATTTGGTAACGATTGGCTCCCTTCACCGCCATGATAAAAGGGAAATTGAAGCGACTTTTGTAGCTGTTGTTGTAAGAAGTGAATTTTTCAAATTCTTCGGCGCTGCATTGATCAATGCCCGCCCCCGCTTGTTCTTTTGTCGACGACTCAGTGAGTTCGCCGTTTACTGCTGCTCTTCCCGCTAAATCTGGGTGAGCGTTGATCAAAGCCAACTGTTTGCCTTGATCGGCATTTAACAAGGTCGATGCCATTTTCAGATGAAGATTCTCGATATGATCATCTTCGGCATTCAAACCTTGGTCATACACCGCTTCAGCAACCCATGGGCTGTGTTCGTACACATCAGCAAAGTGCGCGACAAACATATCGCGACTCATGGTTGTTGGTTGGCAAGATCGAAATTCAGTCACGTTAAGCCTCCTTGCTGTTCGTTCTAATTTTGTTGTTCGTTGTATGGGTGATGTTGGTGCCAGTGGTTGGCGATATCGATTCGACGACATAGCCACACGCTGTCGTGCTGTTTTACGTAATCTAAGAAACGTCTTAATGCAGCAATACGACCGGGGCGACCAATCAGACGACAATGCAGCCCAACCGACATCATTTTCGGTGCGGTTTCGCCTTCCATGTAAAGGGTGTCAAAAGTGTCTTTTAGATATTGGAAGAACTGCTCACCCGAGTTAAAACCTTGCGCGGTTGAGAAGCGCATATCGTTTACATCGAGTGTGTAAGGGATCACCAGTTGTGGATGACCGATTTCGGTGTGCCAATAAGGCAGGTCATCGTCATAAGCATCTGAGTCGTAAAGGAAGCCACCTTCTTCTGCAACTAAACGACGAGTGTTCGGCCCCGTTCGACCTGTGTACCAACCTTGTGGGCGCTGACCCGTCACTTGTTGGATGATCTCAATCGCTTTGGTCATGTGGTCGCGCTCTTCAGACTCATCAATGTATTGATAGTCAATCCAACGATAACCGTGGCTACAGATTTCGTGACCCGCTTCGACCATGGCTTTAGCTACGTCTGGGTGACGCTCAATTGCCATCGCGACCGCAAAGACGGTCAGTGGGATTTCATATTCATCGAACAAGCGAAGAACACGCCACACACCTACACGGCTACCATATTCATAAATGGATTCCATGCTGATGTGACGTTCGCCTTTGATCGGTTGTGCTGACGGGATCTCTGAGAGAAAGGCTTCAGACTCGTCGTCTCCATGTAACAAACAACGCTCACCGCCCTCTTCATAGTTCAATACAAAAGAAACCGCGACGCGCGCATTACCTGGCCATTGAGGGTTTGGAGGGTTAGCTCCGTAACCGATCAAATTTCTTGAATAATCCTTATTCATCCAAGTACTCCTAACATAAGTGGTTGGCTTAGCCGCTCTTTAATTGAGTCACCAAATGGATTCTCGATAAACAAAGCAACCTTACCCCTGTACATTTATTGTATACAATTATTTATCTCAATGTAAAGATTTTGTTATTCAAGTTAAATTTACGCACCATACTCATTTAAAAACAATTAGTTAATGAAACACAAGCTCACAAAAAAACGATAATCAAGATCTATAAAGTCAGAAAAAACGACACAATGGTTAACATTTCTACAACAATTTGCTTTACTAATTGTGTACAGTTCGTACATAGTTAGTGATAACAAAGTGACCAGTTGCATTCTTTGCAAGGTCGAATCAGACAGATAAACCACGGAACAGAGGAGCGCCAAAAGCGCTATTAAAGGACTATGGGAAGACTAACAACACACGTATTAGACACGACTCACGGCTTACCGGGTGCAGAGATCAAGGTAGAGCTTTATAAGGTCAATGAAGACTCAACAGAAAAGCTGGCGACGGTAATCACTAACTCCGATGGCCGAACCGATGCGCCGATTCTGGCAGGGAATGATTTCCGACCGGGGAAATATCAATTGGTGTTCTACGTTGCGGATTACTACAAAAGCAAAGGTGTGGAATTGGATGGCGTGCCTTTCTTAGACGATGTGGTTATTCGTTTCGGCTTAGATGATCCAGAAGCGCATTATCACGTTCCTCTTCTCGTCTCGCCTTACAGTTTCTCAACCTATCGGGGCAGTTAGTCCCGTGTCCTAGAACTTCGAACTAGGCTCAACCATCGAATAATAAACAGATTCGTGCGTGCATCTAAAATGATGCGCGCTCATTAAGCACGCTCATATAAAAATACTAACAACGTTGATAGTTAGAGAGTTGATGATTAAACAACAGATAACTAAAGAAATAGCGGCTAGGAAAAACCTTAAAACTTAATATTGAAATCTCGCTGTATTCAATAAATGGATCACAACATAAAAGGACTTGCTGACATGAGTGAGAGTAAAACAGAAATACTCAACCAAGATGCGAATAACGGATTTTTAGAGAAACTCTTTAAAATTAAGGCCCACGGAAGCAGCGTAAAAAATGAGTTAGTCGGCGGTGTCACCACCTTCGCTACCATGGCTTACATTATCTTCGTTAATCCACAAATAATGGCTGCTTCTGGCATGGATGCAGGCGCGGTATTCGTCGCAACCTGTATTGGTGCTGCGATCGGTTGTTTGTTAATGGGACTATTTGCGAACTGGCCTGTCGGCCTTGCACCGGGCATGGGCTTGAACGCCTTCTTCTCGTTCACGGTAGTAAGCGAAATGGGTTATAGCTGGGAGGTCGCACTGGGTGCGGTGTTTATCTCAGGTATCTTGTTCGTCGGGATGAGCTTCTACAAAGTCCGCCAATGGATCATTGAAAGTATCCCAGTGAGTCTGCGTTATGCCATGACAGCGGGTGTTGGTTTGTTCTTAGGCCTAATTGGTCTTAAAACAGCGGGCATCGTCGTCGAAAACCCAGCAACTTTGGTTTCTCTAGGTGACTTCACCAAACCAGAAGCGCTACTGGCCGCTATCGCGTTCTTGATCATCGCGGTTCTTAGTGAGCGTAAAGTATATGGTGCGGTGTTAATCGGCATTTTGAGTGTCACTCTGGTCGGCATGATGCTTGGCTTAGTGCATTACAACGGCTTCTTTGCGGCTCCACCAAGCTTAGCGCCTACATTCCTAAAAATGGACATTATGGGCGCTCTCGATGTTTCAATGATCAGCGTTATCTTGGCTTTCCTTTTTGTAAACATGTTCGATACCGCGGGTACTTTGATGGGCGTGGCTGAACGTGCAAACCTAACCAACCCAGAAACGGGCAAGATCGAAGGCCTGAGCAAAGCGCTTAAAGCCGACAGTATCTCAAGTGTGGCAGGTGCGTGTGTGGGTTGTCCGCCAGTAACCAGTTATGTAGAAAGTGCAGCGGGCGTTGCAGCAGGTGCGCGAACTGGCTTATCAGCGATTGTGGTTGGTGTGTTGTTCTTAGCGGCGATTTTCCTATCTCCACTTGCAGGCATGATCCCCGCTTACGCGACCTCTGGCGCGTTGATTTATGTCGCTTTCGTAATGATGAGCAGCATGCAACACGTGGACTGGAAAGACTTCACCAACGGCGCACCCGCAGCTATTACTGCATTAATGATGCCCCTGACATTCTCTATCGCGAATGGTATCGCACTGGGTTTCATTACCTACACCGTGTTGAAATTGGCGACAGGTAAAACAAAAGACGTATCAATTTCGATGTACTTCCTAGCCGCGATTTTTGTCGCGAAGCTCGTGTTCATCGGCTAATCACCAAACGTAACTATCGCTTGGCTTGTTCGCAGGCCAAGCAATCAATACACATGCTACCGACAATATTTTTAAGAAAAAGCTAATTGTGCTAATCAGCGGAGCGCAGACGCATTCCGCTCGGTTAGTGCACCTTTTTTATGACCCTACGCAGTTTGTAGAAGTCATTATTTGACCGCCAATCGTCTGTAAACGGAAACGCAGGCAGAGGAATATCAAATGAAACTTCTGTACACCCTAAATGAAAGACCGCCTCACGGCTTAACCCTTCTACTCGCATTGCAACACATGCTCGCCTCGATTGGTGGCATCGTTGCTGTCCCCCTTATTGTTGGAGCTTCAATTGGCCTACCTAACACAGAGATCGTCTCGCTGATCAACGCGGCGCTATTGGCGTCAGGTATTGTGACCGTCGCTCAGTGTCTTGGCTTTGGTCCTATTGGTATTCGGCTGCCCGTTGTGATGGGTTCAAGCTTTGCCTTTTTAGGTGTCGCCATTTCAATCGGTAACGAAGGTGGTGTCGCCGCGATCATGGGCTCAGCGCTTATCGGCTCATTTGTAGTAATTGGTGCCAGCTTCTATATGGACAAGGTTCGCAAGCTGTTCCCAACCGTGGTAAGTGGTGTGGTGGTTACCCTAATAGGATTAACCATTTTACCGGTTGCCATGAATTGGGTCGGAGATTCTCCTGCCAACACGGAACAATTCGCCACGCTACCAAAGCTGTTTCTAGCACTGATCTCTTTGGGGATAGTGGTTGGCGTATCGGTTTACTGTAAAGGCGCGGTTGCCGCTTCGGCCATCGTGATTGGTTTAGCGGGCGGCTACATTGTGGCACTATCACTCGGCATGGTCGACCTTGAGCAAATCAGCTCTGCCGCTTGGGTTGGCGGACCTGAACCCTTCAAATATGGCTTTACCTTTTCTGCGAGTGCCATCATCAGTATGAGCTTGGTGTACATCGTGGTTATCGCCGAAGCTACGGGTGATTTCATGGCATTAGGCAACAACTGCCAAACCCAAGTCAGCGGTAAAGACTTAAAACGTGGTCTATTGGGCGATGGACTTGGTAGTACCTTATCTTCGATTTTAACGGCAATGCCATTGGCGTCGTTCAGTCAAAACGTCGGCATTGTAGGTATCACAGGTGTAGCAAGTCGCTATGTAGTAGCTGCAACTGGTGGCTTGCTAATTTTAGGTGGCTTATTCCCGAAATTAGCCGCTATTGCCGTCACAATTCCGAAACCCGTTCTAGGTGGTGTGGGCTTCGTGATGTTCGGTATGATTGCTTACGCGGGTATCCGCATGTTGATCAAAGCCGCAGACACTAAGCGAAATGCCTTGGTAATCTGTGTAGGTTTGGCGTCTGGCTTAGCCGTCACTTTCGAACCACGATTGCTGCAACACTTACCGCATGACCTAGCGAATTTCCTTCATTCTGGCATCACTACCGGTACTATCATGACGGTGCTGCTAAACCTTGTGTTGCCGAAATCTTCACGAGCAGAAGAGCAAGAAGCACTAGCCGAAAGCCAAGCGCAAGTTGAGCTAGAAATGAAAGAGCAAGCTGAAGAAGAACGACACTCAGACGAGCAATTAGAGATTCAACAAGCAAGTACAGAAACAGATGTTCAAGCGGTATCAAAAAACCCTGAGCCCAAAGCGAATTAACTGATTCTCGAACTAACGTAAAACCGATTTTCACAGAATCAGGGAATGATTAGAGCGTTGAACGTTTTAACGCCCCTGATTCGAATTTATCTATCAACAGCAAATACCAATAAAGACCCTCTTCCCTGAAAAGGCTGAGATGGCTAAGGACTACTATGAATGGAAACCATCTGGATTAAGAATCCTCTCGCAATCTACACTGGCTCACTCGCTGATGCAGAAGGCGGTATTGTCATTAAAGGTAATAAAGTTATTGAGCTGGTTGGCAAACACAAAGAGCCAACCTTACCCGTAGATTACAGCGTCGACGCCTCTCGTCATGTTGTGACCCCTGGGCTTATCAATGCGCACCACCACTTCTATCAAACCCTAACGCGTGCCTACCCCGGCGCACTGAATAAAGAGCTCTTCCATTGGCTACAAAGCCTCTACCCTGTTTGGGCCAACCTCGACTCTGAGATGATGAGCCTTGCTACAGAGTTAGCTCTGGTCGAGTTAATGATGTCGGGCTGTACCACAGCGTCAGACCATCATTACTTGCTGCCAAACGGACTAGAACACGCCATCGATTTACAAGTCGAGGCGGCAGAGAAATTGGGCGTAAGAGCGATATTCACTCGCGGTTCCATGAGCCTTGGGGAAGATGAAGGTGGACTACCTCCACGACACACCATTCAAACCGAACAGACCATCATTGATGACAGCCAACGCTTGATTCGCGATTACCACCAGCGTGATGAAGGGGCGATGATCCAAATCGCGCTCGCGCCTTGTTCGCCATTCTCGGTCACTACAGACCTGATGAAAGAGACCGCCAAGATCAGCGAACGTGAAAACGTAATGATGCACACGCACTTATGTGAAACGCTCGATGAGGAGGACTTCTGTATCGAGAAGTTTGGCCTGCGCCCAGTTGATTACCTAGAAGATATCGGTTGGCTGAATGAACGAACTTGGCTCGCTCATGGTATTCACTTCAACCCAGAAGAGATCAAGCGTTTGGGCAAAGCGGGAATTGGTATCAGCCACTGCCCTACGTCCAACATGATGTTGGCTTCCGGTGTTTGTAAGAACAACGACCTAGAAGCTGCTGGCGTAAAAGTCGGACTGGGTGTCGATGGTTCAGCTTCAAACGACGGCTCGAACATGATTGCCGAAGTACGCATGGCGATGTATCTACAACGCCTGCAATATGGCTCTGCCAATGTATCTCACTTCGACGCACTGCGCTGGGCAACATCAGGCTCCGCACGAGCGATGGGCAGAACCGACATTGGTACGCTAGAAGTCGGTAAACAAGCCGACATTGCAATGTTCAAGCTCGACGACATTCGCTTCTCTGGCAGCCACGATCCACTGGCTGCACTGCTACTTTGTGGTGCTCAACAAGCGGATAAAGTAATGGTAGCCGGAAAATGGCGAGTTAATGATGGTGCCGTTATTGGTGTAGACATGGAACAGTTGATGCACCGCCACCATGCTGCCGCCATGAAGCTCGGTAAGCTGGCGATGAATAACAACTAACTAAGATATTTGCCCGTCAAACACTGCAAGCCAAAGCGCGTGGCTTTGATGGGCAAACATCTATAAGTATCCGAAACATTCGAAAACACGCGCAAACATGATTGCCTCTCAGTCTATGTATCAATCTATTTCCTAAAATAGTTCCAGCCTTAATAAACCAACAACATAATCCGCCAATAATTAAAGATAAACTAATTTAACGCCATCTAATATAAAGTTACCTAATAAAACATTCGCTAATAAAACCTTCAATTAATATAAATTCGCCCATACATTATTTGGCACAGATCAAATTTAAAACGTTCGTTCTATTTATATATTCATCAAATTAATCAACAGATTTAGTAATAATAGAAATAATGACAGTAATTATACTTCTATCACTTATCACCTTTATGAATAGAATAAAAACCTCTCGAGACCTTTTCGTGTCTAGCCTGACAAAAGAAACAAAAACTAATGATTCAAATATCATTAGATTAAATAGATCAACAAACGATCAATATGAATCCAAATATGTGATCTAAATAGAACTTTTCATTATAAATCTGCTATAGATTGGCCAAATCTTATAAAAACAAAAAACACATTAAAGGAGTCGATTTTAAAAACCATAAGATAACTACAAGAATAACAATATAAAACTATTCAATAACCCTTCATAAATATTTAAAAATGCCATCTAAATGGTAGGGGGATTATTGTCTTTGCAAAAAGCTAATAACAAATCTAACAGGGCTAAACAATGAAAAAAATAACTAAAACACTCGTATTATCTACGATCTCAATTGGGCTACTTTCCTCTTTCGCTTTCACTTCTCAAGCAGCGCCAGTTCAAATTAACCAAGCGTCAGCTGAACAAAACATACCTCAAGTCACCTACGATACGATCATAGGTGAGAATGGTGTCTTTATTGACCTAGATACGGACAACTTTATTCTCAAGCAACAAGAGTGGTATCAGATCCAAGCTTATGTAGAAGGAGCCTTGGCTCTGCCCGTGACAGAAGCCAGTATGAAGTCGACTTTAAGTATTCCTAACGACATTCCTTTCTCTAATTTCCAAGCACTGGTCGAGCAATACTCAAATATTCACGACACTGCCTTTTATTGGAAAAAAGACCTTTACCCGAGCATTGTTGGCCTTTCATTGAGCTTGGCCAATTACGCACAAATCAAAGACTACATGCTCAACCCTTTGAGTGACGCCTTAAATGAAATGTTGGCCAAAGCTTTCTCGCCACTACCGGAAGATATTGAAGCGGTAGAACGCAACAGAAAAATAGCGATTGCTTACCTAAAAAGCTTGCAGAACTTTTCCATGAGATACCAACAAGAAGTGTCTGACGTTGGCGGCAATCTATTGGAATTCTCAGCCACATTGGACACGCAAAAATTACAGCTAGATGTGTTGGAAGGCACACATAACGGTTATCTAAGCGATGATGGTAGTGCACTTCAGCAACGAGTGAACGACATCAATGCGCGTATTACTCAACTCAACAAAGATTACACTCACTACGTTACGGTCGCCTCTACTGCAGTGACTTATGCATGGTTCCCTCTGGTTGCAGGGCCAATCATGGGCGTCTACGGCGACAAAGCTGAAAAAGCACGTAAACTTCGTAACGAATTACAAAGCGAAGTAAAAGAGCTTCAAGAGCAGTTAACTTACACGCAAAAGATATACAACTCTTATCATCGCTCTTCAGAGAGTATCGAGATAATTTCTCAGCAAATTGGAAATGCGATTCCACATATTAATAAGCTGAAACTGAATTGGCAGAAAATGAATGCCGACTTCACTTCGTTACTCGTTGCACTAGAACAAGCTCAGGATAATGCCGATATCATGAAAGACGATGCCATGCTTGGTGCGATAGGTGCTCTTGCGAATACAACAGTTGCGGAAAGTAACTGGAGCAATATCAGTGAGAAAGCAAAAGCGTTCGCAAACAATGCATATATCCAAAAAATGGATTAGTCCTATATCTCTCGAAAAATAGCGCGACAGATAAATACGACGCTATACACAGCAACTAAACTGCTAAAAATATAACAAGATAGCCAAATTACCTTCCGAATAAGAAGCCTCACCTTAAGAAAATTAAGGTGGTGGTTTCTGCTACCCAAAATTTGGCGAATACTAATTTCGACAGGACATAAACATGAGACTTCTACCTATTATTATCTCTCTTTCATTTTCCCCACAGGCTTTTTCTAGCGACTGGCTTGAACTGAACAATTTACCCAATTCAACCGAATACCCAACTTGGGTTCAATCTGCCTATTCAAATGTTGATGTGTTATCGCGTTCAACATCCGATTTACACATCAACCTCAGTGATTGGGTTGCTGAGCAGAACCTTTATGTTACTAAGCCTTCAAAAATCGTCGTTTTTGCAGATACGATTGAGGTTCCAGAGAACTTCAACTTGCTCGTAAATAATCAAAATATCCTGATTTTTGCACGTAAAATCGTAGGCCAAGGTACGCCGACGTTTGTGCTCGGGCAGCAAGGTTCCGCTGCCTCTATTTCTGTGATTGCGGGGGAGATAGAGACACCCATTAATGTGCTCGCTTTCCAAAGCGATGGCAGCATTACGCGAGACGCTCTAACAGGAAAAACTGGCGATGGTGAGTCTGTAGTATTAGCAGGAGAGCACTATCGAAGAACCACCATCGACTCGAACATTACCGGGCAAATGAAACTGGCTACCGAACCTTTTACAGACATTATTAACCGCTCTTTTGATATGGCAGCGAGCTTGTTCGACACGAACCCAGAACTTAGCCTCGATCTCATCAACTGGATTGAGCAGAGCTTACGCTACTCAGGTTCAGTGGTGGAAGATGACCCTATTCTTTCAGATCTTTACCTGCAAACGGTCGCGTTCAAGCAGTTTATTAGCTTCAGTACCAAAGAGAGCCACTACGTCCCTTACCTCGACAAAGTGCTGTATCAAGATAAGTACGAGGCGTATCTGAAAGCGATGATCGCCTACCAAGCTCAATGGGACATTATTCAAGACAGAAACACCGTCATTGAAGACAAAATCGAAGCCGCTAAGTTAGCACTCGCTAACATCGAAGACGTTCTTCGCGCTCAGAGTTCGATCATCACACAAACTCAATCCAACATAGATAAGATAGGAGACAGCCTTACTGAGGTAGATAGCCAATACAAAGCACAAGAGTTAGTGACCCTTGATGCAAGAACGACTTATTTAGTTGGCGTAGAGAATTGGAAAACCCAACAACAACTCAATGCTGCGCTTGCGATATTCAAAGCAATCGCTGAGATTGGAAGTGCAGTGAGTGGCGTGTTCACAGGTAACCTTTCAGGCGTCAACGACCTAACCGAGCAATTAGCGAAAACCCCAGAAGCATTAGAAAAAGCGAAAAACCTCGTCACCAATATAAAGTCGGTCACGGGCATTATTGATAGCGTGACCAAAACGATTTCTGGTATTTCTCAGTTAACCGCAGATATTAAATCAACCATCAAGCTCCAGAAGATATCTGAAGCGATGGATGGTTTTAACTTCAACATCCCAACCATCAATGAAAGTAACCTAGCGTGGGATCTAATGATCACCGAGATCCGCAGCAACTTAAGATATGCCGATAGCTTAGGTATCAAAGGATCAAGACAATACTTACTCGAACTTGAAAAGCAGGTTCTGCTCGGTAAGGCAATTAACATCACGCAGCTTAACTTTGCTCAGGAGCAAGCAAAGCTGGTCGACTTGCTATTAACTAATAACGTAACCATCAACCAACAGCAAAGGCTGAATGACGCTATTGAAGGTTATCAAGTAGATACCGACAGCTTCGATTCGATTGAACGTGAACTATCAAGAGTGTTGATGCACTTCAAACGCCCGATGTTCGTTGCTTTGTCTAACTATGTTCAGGCATACGAATACTGGGCATTGAAGCCAAGCGAAATCACGCCTTCTCTGAATAAAAGTTACTTGGACTACCAGTTTGATTTAGCGTCCATCGAAAGTGAGTATGTAAATGCACTGTCTTCTTTCCAACCCGCGCCACAAGATTTCACCATCGATAACTACACCATTTCTAGCCCAGAGCAACTAGAGAGCTTTGCAACGACAGGACAACTCAACTTCTCTATTCCATTAGAGCAAGTCCAACTCTGTTCATTTGACCGTGTTAGGCTGTCCACGGTACGAGTGTTCTTGGAGGGTGAAAACTTACCTTACGGCAAGCAACTCAACCTGCGAGTTTCAAGTTCGGGTAACTATTTAGACCGATATGAGAACAAGGACTATCAGTTCAGTTCTAACCCCGTGTCACGTGCGTTCTATTACCGCTTGGATGATCCAACCACCAACGACGTTAGCATCATCACCGATGGCGCCGTAGCGAATAAGTTCGAATACGCCTACTTCCAACCCACCCCATTCACCTCATGGAATGTTACGCTCAACAACTTTGATAAAACTGAGCAAGTGAACAACCAGTACCTAAAAGATATCGAACAGATTCGCATCGAATTCTTAGGCAGCGGTATCCCTAACGGCAACAGTTGCTCTAATTAGCTAAGTGCTATTTAAGCGTTGCTTTAACCCAAAGGACCGAGGTTCAAGGGATAAGCCAATAACAAAAAAGGCCGACATTACGTCGGCCTTGTTCATTCTTTTCGATTTTAAAAACTAGGTTTACGTCCTAATCCATCAAGCTCTTCGACTTGATCGCCTTCTTAGAAAGTTCTTTGGCAAAAGCTTTAATATCAGCTTCAAATTCATCGACGCTTTGGCGGATTTCATCCAGTTGAACCGTCTGCATCACTCGGTTTTCCATTACGATTTGACCGTTAACAATGGTGGTGTCGATGTTGCTTGGATTCGCTTGATAAACCAGTGTCGCGTATGGGTCGTAACTTGGCATCATGTTCGCCGATTGTGTCTCTACAATCACGATATCCGCTTTCTTACCTGCTTCAAGAGAACCGATTTGGTCTTCCATGTGTAGGGCTTTTGCGCCACCTAATGTCGCGATCTCAATCACTTGTTCAGGAATCATGATGGTACGGTCAGAATGCTTTAAACGTTGCATGTTGGCTGCGTAACTTAGGGCACGCATGATATCGACTTGGTTAGAGCTCATTGGGCCGTCTGTTCCCAAGCCGATTCGCATATCAGCACGGTACATATCCCACGCTGGTGCGATGCCTGTCGCCCCTTTGGCGTTCGCCATTGGATTGTATGAGATACCCGCATCAGCTTGTTTCAGAAGTTTCTGATCGTTCTCTGAAAGATGGATACCGTGAGCAATCACTACGCGCTCATCCAGCACACCAATTTCATCCATGTATTCAACTGGCGATGTCGCTTTGGTTTCATCTTTGATGCGCTTTTCTTCATTCGGGAATTCAGCGACGTGAATCAACACGGGCACATCGTATTGAGCCGACAGCTTATTGATTTCTTGCAGCTTGTCTTTGCTCACTGTGTACACCGCGTGTGGTGCATAAGCGGGTGTGATTAACTCATCGTTTTTGTACTGCTCGATAAAACCTTTGGCATATTCAATTCCGCCATAAGGTTCTTTAGCATCGACCACAGGGAACTTGATCACCGTCTCGCCAAGCACTGCACGCAGGCCAACTTCTTTGGTCGCCTTGGCCATTTCATCCATGTGGTAATACATGTCGGCATAAGTAGTTACACCGCTTTGTGCCAATTCGATAGAGCCAAGCTTAGTTGCGTTGTAAATCAGTTCACGGCTTAGCTTTTCGGCTTCGAGTGGGAAGAAGTAAGCAAACAGACGATTCGAAATGCCCTCTTCGCCTAAGCCACGAAATGCAATCATAGGAAGATGGTTGTGCGCGTTCACCATGCCCGGCATAACGATCCCATCTTGAGCATCAATCACCTTTTCAGCACGGTACTGAGCAATCAAATCCTCATTGCCCACCGCGATAATCTGGTCGTCTTTTACCACTACCACACCATCTTCAATCACATCCATTTCAGAGTTGATTGTTAGAACCTGTCCGTTTTTGATAATCAGATCGGCGTTGTATGTTTGCGTCGCGACCGTCGAACCACAGCCGGCCAGTAGAACCGCGCTGATGGTGCATGCCAAGCTTTTAAGCATCATTGCTAAACCTATATGTTGTGCGTGTAATATTGTTAGAAGCTTCACTTTAGTGTTCTGAGCTATTCACCTCTAAGAACAATAAGTGCCGCTAATTTTTGCGACACTATAACCTGTAATTTAAATGAAATGGCATACCTAATCGAACCGATTTCAAGTTAAATGAGTTATTGCACAACGGGTCACAAAACCACGCTTCAGGACTCCTTAGCGTTTAACGTGTTCTCGAAACCGAGCCTTTAGAAAAGAACAACGCATACATTGCAGGAATCACCAACAGTACGACTGGCAACGAGAACAGCAGACCATAGCCCAGCGTAAGCGACATTGGCCCCATAAACACGTCCGTTCCGCCTAACCCATAAGCAAGAGGAAGCAAGCCAGCCACCGTGGTCAGTGATGTCATCACAATCGGACGCAGACGACTAACCGCAGCTTGAGTCACGGCATCCATCGCGTTCAGACCTTCGATTCTTAGTTCGTTGATTCGGTTAATCAGCACTAGTGAATTGTTGACCACAACACCTGTCATCCCAAGTACGCCAATCAATCCAAACAAAGACATTGGCTGCATGTGAACCACGAGTGCCATGAGTGAAGCCATAATCGCAAACGGGATAACCGCCATTATCAGCAGTGGTTGCAATAATGAATTGAACATTACCGCCAATACGAAGTAGATCGCGACCATAGCGACAGGGAACACCACCATAAAGCCACTCATGGTTTCGTTAGTGCTTTCCGCTTCGCCGCCAACGCTAATGGTCACGCTTGATGGGTATTGACCTATAAGATCTGTGATTAGCTCATCAGATAATGCGACAGGGCTAATGCTCTCGTCAGACAGAGCGGCAGACACCGTCACTTCTCGCTCACCGTTGTAATGCTTAATCAAACGCGGGATTTCTATCTGTTCAACCGTTGCTAATCGGCTGAGCGGTACTTGTTGTCCATCGGCCGTGTAAATTTTAGTGGTTTTCAGTTTCTCTATATCGCGGAACTGCTCGTCCAATACCACTCGAATATCGACTTCTTGATCACCAAGCCAAGTGGAGGTCACGCTATTACCATCAAACCCGACACGCAGCGCATTCGATAAATCGCTCACGGTTAGGTTGTATTTCGCCAACCAGTGATACTGAGGCACAATGTTCAACTGAGGATCTTTTAATGCCTCACTGTGATTAATACTGGTCACGCCTTGGTAGTCTTCTAGCCAAGCCATCACCAAATCAACGGTTTGATTACGTTCACTCTCTGTTCCCCCCAGCACACGGACTTCGACTGGGTCACCTGGAGGCGGACCACCAGCATCAATCGAGAACTTAATGAACATGTCATCAGACAGCGCTGCCAACTCTTCATTGAGCGCCGTGATAATCTGTTCGGCTGAACGGGTGCGTTGGTCAAAGTTCGTTAGGTTGATGATGCCCTGCGATACCGGTGACGAGTAAATCAACTCATAACTAACTAGCTCCGTTTCTGGCAAAGATTCGATCGCTTGTTCGATAGACTGATGGGCGTCTCGCACTTTAGATAATGGAGTTCCCGCCTTTACTTCGGTGTACACCTCAATGTATTTACCCGCTTCTGTTGGGAAGATATCCACTTTCAACGAAGACACTAAATAACCAGATACCGCGAACCCAACGATGGCTAATGCGATCACCGATTTTTTGTAGTTCAGAGCCAGATTCAGCAGAGAGCAGTAACGGTTTGAGATCCATTCAAATCGATCCTTTTCTTGTGTCTTTGAGTTGCTCTCTTTCGCCGATGACAAATGCGCTGGCAGCGTCAAGGTACATTCAATGAATGAGAACACGAGCGCAGCAATAACGGTAATTGGAATCACCGCGACCGCCTTGCCCATGGTACCTGGGATAAACATCATCGGGATAAACACCAAAGCCGTTGTCACTAGGCTAGCCATCAATGGCTTGATCACCTTTAAAGTCCCCGACACCGCAGCATCGACACCTTTTTTACCCGCTTCCTTCTCTTGAAAAATACTTTCGGCAATGATCACTGAATCGTCGACAATAATACCGATCACCAACAGCAATGCTGCCAATGTGATGCTGTCTAAGTTCAGCCCCATGATTGGCAGAACCATCATCACACCGAACACACAAAATGGGATAGAAACCGATACCCAGAAAGCGACACGACGTTGTAGGATCATGCTCAGAATCAGTAAAACTAGCACCAAACCGATTGCACCATTGGTTGCCACGATCGAGAACTTCTCACCCATGTCTTTGCCAAGATCGAGGCTGGTCTGAAAAATAAACTGGCCACCAATACGTTCGCTTTCTCTGTCTAACAAAGCTTTAATACTGTCGATGGTGGTAATGACATCCGCGCTACCGCTATTTGTGATTGAGAAAACCACCGCTGGTTTCCCGCTCAGAACGGGGTCTTCGGTTGCTCGTGCGAAGGTATCAATCACCGTTGCTACATCTGACACGCGAACGACTTGACCAGAATCCAGCGCCTTAATCACGATGTTAGACACATCACCGGTCGACGCCACTTTAGTCATGGTGACGATCTTCTGCTCTTGGCTCCATGACTCTACAAAACCACCCGATTGCGATAAGTTGTGTTGCTCTATTGCAGTGCTGACATCGTTGAACGCAACTTGATAGCGGCGTGCTTTTTCAGGATCAACTTCAACCCAAAACTCACGTTCGTTAAAACCAGAAAGCTTGATAGAACCTACGCCTCCAAGGTTGTTGATTCTCTTTTCTAGCTGATACGCGTAGTGCTGTAATGAAGCGGAATCGGGGTTGCTGTCTGATAAACTCACGCCAAAATGGTACACATCTAAAGAAGAGGTTTTCTGCTGAGTCACAACCGGTGGCGAGTCTATATCTTTCGGCAGGTTACCGACTCGGTCGACGGCTTGCTGAATATCTCGTAAGATCACCGCAGCGTCTTCACCAGGTAGATACTCGACCTCAATAAAAGAACGCCCTTCTGAAGATTCAGACGAAAAGTAGGTAATGCCATCCACGGAACGAAGTTCTTTCTCTATCGGGTTGGTGATATTGAGTTCAATGTCTTGAGCTGTTGCGCCGGGATAACTGGTTTCGATTTCCGCGGTGTCCATCGCAACATCGGGATACTCTTGTAAATTGAGCTGCATTAACGACATAGCGCCCGTTAGCAACACCATGACCGTGATGATACGAGCCAAAAACTGACGATTGGCGAAGTATGCTAAAAAGTTCATCTCTACTGCCCTTTACCTTGGTTCGAGTTCGATATTGCTTGATTCGATGCTGTTTGAGCGGTTGTCATATTTTTCACCGCAAGATCTGTCGAGGCGTACACCGACATACCCGGCTTAAATTGATGCCCTTGGTTAGTGATCTCGACCAATACTGGGTAGGTTAAATTTTGCATCTCGACACCAATGCGCTGTACGCTCGCTTCCATTTTTATCTCTGGGTTGGTTTCAGACCACACCACCACGTCTTGGCCAACAGTAAAGTGCTTTAAGTCATACTCACTCGCCATGAATGACAAGGTGACTTTATCGATGTTGACCACTTCATAGAGCAAATCGCCTTCACTCACCCAAGCACCCGATTGCGCCGGTTTGTTAGAGATGTAGCCTGAGATAAGAGATTCAATTTGCGTGTTTTCGAGATCGACTTGAGATTGTTGATAGTCAATTTGAGCGACAGAAACCGCCGCTTTGGCACTGAGAAACTCGGCACGTGCTGTATCTAACTCTCCCATTGAGAGGCTGTTCTTTTTGATGAGTGCTTTATAGCGGTTATAGGTTGCTTTTCGTAGCGCAAGATCGGCCTCTGCAAGCGCAAGATTTGCCTTGGCTTTATTAACACTAAACTTAAAATCATCGGCTTTAATCTGAGCAAGGATTTGCTTTCGGTTTACAGCATCCCCCACTTCAAGATTATTCATCTCAACAACACCGGGCACCTCTGCCACAACACTGTGTTTGTTTAAGCCTTGAACGTGGCCGATTAGCTCGGTTGCTTGAGCTAGTGATACTTGAGTCGTTGAGACACCGAGAAGTGCTGCCAGCGCGATAATTTTAGTTTTCATAATTCAACCCTCACCTATTGATGTGAACTATTGTTGAACTGGCTTTGTCGAATTAAAGTCGAAGTCGAGTCGACATTAAAAAAGAATTTGATGAAGTTTCATTTTTTTGATCAACGCTATCCATTAGACATAAATTCGACATAATTTTAGGTAGGCTACATTTTTGATTGGAGCAGATCTTTAGGTGGAACAGATGCTTGAACGCAGTCGTATTTTGGTTGTTGAAGACAATATCGAACTACAAGGCATTATTGCCGACTTCTTAGAGGTTAAAGAGGCAATCGCAGACTTCGCTTCCGATGGCGAGCAAGGCTTTGAACTCGCCATGCACAATGATTTCGATGCGATTGTCCTAGATGTCATGCTGCCCAAGATCGACGGTATGCAAGTGGCGACCAAATTACGACGAAATGGCGTAACGACACCGATATTGATACTAACAGCTTTAAATGGCCAAGAAGATCTACTGAACAGCTTCGATTCCGGCGCGGATGACTTTGTCACTAAGCCGTTTAAATTTCCAGAACTGGAAGCTCGTCTTTACGCGCTTATCAAACGCCATAAAGGCTTGGTTGCTCAAAAGATCTTAAGCTATGGCGAGGTAACGATTGATGAGAAAACGCATACAGCGTCAAGAGACAAACAAACCCTAACCCTGACACCTATCTTGTTTCAGATTCTAAGAGAATTAGTGAAAGCTCAAGGTGGCGTCGTATCTCGTGAAAGCTTGATATACATGCTATGGGGCGATGATATCCCAGACAAAGATGTACTCCGCAGCCATATCTACCTGCTGCGAAACGTACTCGATAAACCATTCGACTTTCCAATGTTGAAGACGATTCCTAAGCACGGGTTTCAGTTGATCTTGTCTGCTAGTGAGCCTCAATAAGTATGAAAATTCGAACCAAACTAGGCAACTCAATCGAGGATGTCAGAATCCGTACCATGCGTACCTTTTCTGTCATTGCTCTGGTCTCTTCATGCGTAGTATTTTTTGTATTCTCACTTCGTCTAGTTTGGCAGGAAGAAGCTCAAATAGAGAATCACCTGAAATCATTCAAAGGGGTGGCAGAGCAGTTCTACAAACGTCTTTCTCCCGATGGCAGTCTAAAGCTATCGGAGAACGTAACGGTTTATTATGGTGAAGAGGACTTTACCGACCAACTCAAAAAGGTTCCGCCCATGGCATTGGATACCGTGGTTCGCCAACGTTTTGAACTAAGACTTTCTGAAGAACACATTCTTATACCCGGTGTAGTCGTCTATCACTTTGCCTTCGAAGACCAGAACAAAACTATCCCTGCTTACATCGCCATCAGCTCTTTTGATATGGATCTGTGGGACGACAGTTGGGGCGTATTAATGGCAATCTCAACTCTGCTTATGCTCGGGCTGATTATTGTATTGCGGATTACACTCAAGCGGGTATTTGACCAGCTTATGGCACCCATTGGAGAACTCAGTACGCAGCTCAGCAAGCATGAGTCTGATAACTTCCATGTTCCGACTCACACTGTTGATGAGTTGCAGATGCTTACTTCACACCTAAACAGCTACTCCAAGATGAAAGACCGACTTGCCAAGCAAGAGATGATGTTTGCCAAATACGCCAGTCACGAATTAAAAACACCGATAGCGATTGTTCTTGGCGCTGCCGAATTGCAAGCCATGAAGCCTAACGACCCAGCATTCCAAACCAAGCAACGCGAACGCATTCTTGGGGCGGCCAATGGCATGAGTTCCACCGTTGAGGTGTTATTAAACATTGTGAAACAAGAGAACTCTTCAACTGAGAAAACTCTCACCGTTATCGACGATACCACTCTCGATTTATCGAAGTACCACACGATATTAGCTTCTGGCGTTACGTTAGAGCTAAACGTTGAGCCAAACACCACGCTCAACATGCCGTTGCCACTGGTGAATATGGTATTGAAGAACTACATTGAAAACGCAATCCGATTTACCACGCAAGGTGAGATAACGGTGACCATCAACTCCAACACGATTTCGGTTTCAGATACCGGCGCAGGGTTAAGTGATGATACAAAAACAGAACACGGCCTTGGTTTAATCATCGTCAAACGTATCGGAGACAGTTACGGTTGGACATCAACATTGGTCGATAACGCGCATTCAGATTCGACAACAAAAACTTGTGGCTGCACTGCGACCTTTGCTCGAAACGATGTATAAAAACGGCGTCTACTCAAAAGCAACTCTTACAATAAACAGCGTATACAAAAAAGGGCATCGAGTGATGTCCTTTTTAATGAATTGAAGGGAAGCTATTCCGCCTTTCCTTTTACGCCACACCCTTTAATCACTAGCTGGGTGATGAACTCAGCGGCATCTTCATAGTCTTTATCATCGAGCTGGTCTTTCTGCATTACGCTGCAAATCTGCCAACCAAAATCGGCGTAGGTTTGGGTGGCTGCCCAGATGGTAAACATTAGGTGGTGTGCGGGAACGTCATCCATTAAGCCTTGTGCTGACCACGTTGAGAACTTATCAAGAATCATCTGGGATTGCTTATACAGCTCGTCACCAATCTCTTTCGGCAGCACTTTCGCGCCCGACATCACTTCATTGGCAAATACTTTAGAGGCATGTGGATGGTCGCGAGAAATAATCAGCTTGGTTTGAATATATTGAGACAAAGCTTCAACAGGATCGCTCAGTTCTTCAATCGGACGAGATGCTTCTAGCAAGGGCTGAGTGACGGTTTCAAGCACAGCGTTGTAGAGCTTATCTTTAGAGCTGAAATAATAGAATACGTTAGGTTTGGGAATGTCGGCCGCTTTTGCAATGTCAGCCATTTTTGTTGCGGCATAACCATGAGTGGCGAATTGTTCACACGCGACTTCGATGATTAAATCTTGATTCTTTTGTCTGATCCTAGACATATTGCATCCTTTACAGCTCGTTACTAAAATCATAGTAATCAACGTGCTTCATTAGTCCAGAAGATAATCTCAGAACTCAAGGTCACCGCATTGATAACAATAAAATGGCCGCTCTATTTGTTAAGAAGCGACCATTCCATACCGTGTTTTTGAACTGTTCAAGTTAAAGAATCAATATTGCGCGGAAGTCATTCACATTGGTCAGCGTCGGCCCCGTGGTAAGAAGCACATCGACTTGCTTGAAGAAATCGTAGCTGTTGTTGGCATCGAGGTAGTCTTGCGCTTTAAGCGACAAGTTCGAACCTTGTTGCCATGTTTGTGGGGTAATCCACGCGCCCGCATTGTCCTCCACGCCATCAATCCCGTCGGTATCGGCGGCCAATGCAAATATGTTGTCTTGGCCTTTAAGCTCGTTATATAGGCTCAATAAGAACTCACAGTTACGCCCACCGCGACCATTGCCTTTAACGGTTACTGTGGTTTCGCCACCGGAAAGTATCACGCAAGGCGTCGCAAATGGGTGCTTGTGATTGGCCACTTGCTTAGCCAGCGCAGCGTGAACCTTGGCGACATCTCGCGCTTCTCCCTCTATACAATCACTCAACACATAAGCCGGAATGCCTAAGCCTTCAGCTTCTGCCGCAGCGGATTCCAATGCCGACATCGGGGTGGCGATAATATGGTGCTCTGCATTTTTCCAACATACGTCATCTGGCTTAACGGTTTCTGACTCTGGATTATTTAACCATTCAAATGCCGAGCGTGGTGTTTCTATTTGGTAACGTTCTAAAATTGCCATCGCATCAAAACGCGTGGTGGTGTCGGGTACGGTTGGGCCAGAGGCAATCACACTAATGTCATCGCCCGGCACATCTGAAATCGCCAGTGACACAACCCTTGCAGGATAGGCCGCTTTGGCGAGTCGACCGCCTTTTATCGAAGATAGATGTTTGCGAACACAATTCATCTCATCAATGGCGGCGCCTGATTTGAGCAGCGCCTTATTGATTTGTTGCTTCTCTGCCAAGCTGATATTACCTCCGGGTAAGCTTAATAGTGCAGAGCCACCACCCGACAGTAGGCAAATAACCGTGTCGTCGGCGCTCAAGCCACTCACCAATTGCAACATACGTTGGCTTACTTCTAAGCCCATCGCATCTGGCACGGGGTGCGCCGCTTCAATCACTTCGATGTGTTCGCAAGGGGCGGTGTGTCCATAACGAGTCACCACCAAGCCTTCAAGGTCACGCAGTGCAAGATCTTGTTGTTTCTTTGCCTGCCACACCGCTTCCAGCTCTGCTGCCATTGATGCGGCCGCTTTTCCTGCTCCTATCACCACAGTACGCCCGGCTTGATTAGCTGAGCGATAAAAAATGTCTTGAGGAAGAAAAGGTTCGATGTGATTTTTAGGTAATGCCTGATTTACAGCACTTGAGAAAAGGGTTTGCAGAAACTGCTTAGCATCAATGTCCATCAGCCACTCCTTAGTTGACGGAGAAAAAAAGAACCCCGATACAAGGCCAAAGGGTGCCTGCTAAGATCAAGTTGGAAAGGAACAACTTCAACCTCTGCCTCGTATCAGGAACGCGTATAAAAGGAGACGAAACTACGCGATTTATAAACAAACTGTTGGGCTAAGAATCGATAGCAGCCCTAATTAATTAACGAATCGAGTGATCAGAACGTTTCTCAATCGCTTGGATAAGCGCAGAGTGGTCCCAACCTTCACCGCCCATTTCGGCACACTCGCCAAACAGCTCTTGTGCATTTGCCGTGTTCGGTAGCGCGACACCTAATTCTTGTGCGCCCGTTAGCGCAAGATTCAGGTCTTTCTGGTGAAGTGAGATTCTAAAGCCAGGATCAAATGTGCCTTCAACCATACGCTCGCCATGCACTTCCAAGATCTTAGAGTTAGCAAAACCGCCCAATAGCGCCTGACGTACACGTGCAGGATCAGCGCCTGCTTTCGAAGCAAAGACTAACGCCTCTGACACGGCTTCGATATTCAGAGCAACAATGATCTGGTTCGCCACCTTACAGGTTTGACCCGCACCGTTGTCGCCTACTAGCGTGATGTTCTTACCCATGATTTCGAACAGAGGGCGCGCTTTATCAAACGCGTCTTGCTCACCGCCGACCATGATAGTCAGCGCCGCATTAATCGCGCCTACTTCACCACCTGAAACCGGTGCATCAAGGTATGACGCGCCGCCTTCATTAATTCGCGCTGCAATTGCTTTGGTCGCGATTGGCGAGATCGAACTCATGTCGATAACCAGTTTTCCAGCTGCACCGCCTGCCGTTAGGCCTTTCTCAACACCGTTGTCACCAAACAGGACATCTTCAACTTGAGGAGTATTCGGCACCATTAGGATAATGATATCTGCTGCTTCAGCCGCTTCCGCTGGTGAATGACAGACCGTTGCGCCCGCTGCCACAAGGTCGGCAGGTGCTGCATTAAAGTGATCCGACAGAATCAAATCGTGACCTGCTTTTTGAAGGTTACTCGCCATAGGTTTACCCATGATGCCAGTTCCGATAAATGCAATTTTAGACATGTTGTTCTCCTTAACGTTTGAGGGTTACCAGACGCAATTAACGGTACTGGTGCAGCCAACCAAGGCCTTCTGTCGTTGTTGTTTTTGGCTTGTATTCGCAGCCAACCCAGCCTTGATAGCCAAGCTCATCAAGATAGTTGAGTACGAATGGGTAATTGATTTCTCCGGTACCCGGTTCGTGTCGGCCTGGATTATCCGCCAGTTGCACGTGTGCGATTTGGCCAATGTTTTGTTGCATGGTCGGCGTAAGATCGCCTTCCATAATTTGCATGTGATAAATATCGTATTGGATAGAAAGGTTATCGCTCCCTACCTCTTTAATGATCGCTTTGGCTTGCTCAGTCGTGTTCAAGAAGAAGCCCGGAATATCGCGGGTATTGATCGCTTCTATCACTAAGCTGATGCCTTCTGCTGCTAGCGCGTTTGCCGCGTAATGCAGGTTAATCACAAACGCTGATTGCGCGTCTTGTTGAGTAACACCTTGCGGGACAATCCCGGCTAAGCAATTCACTTGAGTACAACCGAGTGCTTTAGCGTAAGCGATGGCTTTAGGTACACCCGCTTGAAACTCTTCAACTCTTGTTGGGTCTACCGCGATACCACGATCACCAGCATCCCAATCACCCGCAGGCAAGTTAAATAGCACTTGCTCTAGGTTATTGGCGTCGAGCTTTGCTTTGATTGCCTGAGCATCAAAAGCGTAAGGGAAAAGATATTCTACGCCCTGAAAACCCGCTTCCGCTGCGGCTTCAAAGCGATCCATAAAATCAACTTCCGTGAATAACATTGACAAGTTTGCTGCAAATTTTGCCATGACTCTGTCCTTATTCTTTATCTGTAAAAATCTGGTTGTTTGTAGTAAAGCCTCGCTCTATCGGAGGCTTTCCGTAGGGCTAAACCTCAGCTCTACGGATACACATTACTTAATGATTACTTGTACGCCAGCGCCGTTGGAGCATCGCCGCGGCTTTCGGCAAGCGGTTCAAATTCATTGATGGCGTTGATCTCTACGCCCATCGCAATATTGGTCACTCGCTCAAGAATCAGCTCAACAACAACCGGTACTTTATGCTTATTCATCAACTCTTTGGCTTGTTCAAACGCAGCGGCAATTTGCTCTGGTTCACGAACTCGAATCGCCTTACAGCCTAAACCTTCAACAACCGCGACATGGTCAACACCGTAACCTTCAAGCTCTGGCGCATTCTGGTTATCAAACGCCAGTTGTACACAATAATCGATATCAAATTGACGCTGTGCTTGGCGAATCAAACCTAGATACGAGTTGTTCACCAACACATGAATGTAGGGCAAATTAAATTGCGCACCTACTGCCAGTTCTTCGATCATAAATTGGAAATCGTAATCACCAGAGATGGCAACGATATCGCGATTTGGATCAGCTGCTCTTACACCCAATGCGGCTGGTGTTGTCCAACCTAGTGGGCCAGCTTGACCACAGTTGATCCAGTTACGCGGCTTATAAACATGCAGGAACTGAGCCGCAGCGATTTGCGACAAACCAATGGTGCTCACATAACAAGTGTCACGACCAAATGCCTTGTTCATCTCTTCATAAACACGCATAGGCTTCATTGGCGCTTCATCGAAATTGGTTTTACGCAGCATGGTCGATTTGCGTTCCTGACACTCACTTGCCCAAGCATTTCGGTTCGGCAGCTTGCCAGCGTCACGCCACTCTTGCGCCACTTCAACCATTAGCTCTAGCGCAGCTTTCGCATCAGAGACTATGCCTAAATCCGGACAGAACACGCGGCCGATTTGGGTTGGTTCAATATCAACGTGAACAAACTTACGACCTTCGGTGTAAACATCCACAGAGCCGGTATGACGGTTGGCCCAACGGTTACCGACACCAAACACGAAATCAGAGTTGAGCATGGTTTCGTTACCGTAACGGTGAGAAGTCTGTAGCCCCACCATACCCGCCATTAAGTCATGGTCATCTGGGATAGAGCCCCAGCCCATCAAGGTTGGGATCACTGGCACACCGGTGATTTCGGCGAACTGTTGTAGCAATTCGGACGCGCCAGCGTTAATCACGCCACCACCCGATACAATCAGCGGTTTTTCTGATTGAGACATCATGGTTAATGCTTTCTCAACCTGCGCGCGAGTTGCTTGCGGTTTGTAAGGTTCTAGCGGTTCATAGGTATCGATATCAAACTCAATCTCAGCCAACTGAACATCAATCGGTAGATCGATCAGGATTGGCCCCGGGCGACCCGAACGCATCAAATGAAAGGCTTTTTGGAATGCGCGTGGCACTTGTGCAGGTTCCAGCACCGTGGTTGCCCACTTGGTCACTGGCTTGGCGATAGATTCAATGTCGACCGCTTGGAAATCTTCTTTGTGAAGACGAGCACGGGGCGCTTGGCCGGTGATGCATAGAATTGGGATCGAATCTGCAGACGCAGAATAAAGGCCCGTGATCATGTCCGTTCCCGCAGGGCCAGAGGTACCAATACACACACCTATATTGCCTTGATTAGTACGCGTGTACCCTTCGGCCATATGGGATGCACCCTCTACGTGACGAGCTAAGACGTGGTCGATTCCTCCGAGCTTTTTCATAGCCGCATACATAGGGTTTATTGCTGCGCCGGGAACACCAAATGCGATGTCTACACCTTCACGTTTAAGCACTTCTACCGCTGCTTCAATCGCTTTCATAATTGCCATTCGAACCTCCAGTTCAGATTGTATACAATTAAACTAACTTTTGTGTACTATGAACCATCCTCGCTATTTATCAACCCCATAATGAAACAATTTTGTTACATCAACCCATCACATTAAGTACGCACTCATCCTGAAAAGCTTACAATTCATTGCTTTACATAAAATATCTTTACGTAAAAATAAATTACAAAAAGATTAAATGATAAATAAATGTTAAATACCGTTTGCTTGTTTACAATTTCTACAATATAAATATCCTTAAAAAGAGCATTTTGTACACAAAGTGACATCGTATTGTTTAAAGGAGACAACAATGGTGAATGACGTAAAAGAGAGAGAAGAAGTACAATGTATGCAGGTACTTGGGAAGATGGACAACTCCGAGTACAAAGAGATCTTGTCTAAAGATGCATTAAAATTCTTAGAAGCTCTCGTCAATAAGTTTGGAGATCGCCGTCATGCCCTGCTAAGTGACCGCGACGTAAAACAAGCTCAATATGACGAGGGTGAGTTACCCAATTTCAGAAAAGACACCATTTCCATTCGCCAGAATAAAGAGTGGAAAGTGGCGACACCGCCACCAGAGCTACTGGATCGCCGAGTAGAGATCACCGGACCTATCGAAAGAAAGATGGTGATCAACGCGCTAAACTCAGGCGCGAAAGTCTTCATGTGCTGCTTTGAAGATGCGTCTTCTCCTACTTGGGCCAATATGGTCGAAGGGCAAATCAACCTAAGAGATGCCAACCTTGGCACCATTAGTTATTTCGATGAGAAGAAGCAGAAGCGTTACCAATTAAACGACGATCCTGCACTGCTGATCGCACGTCCACGAGGGATCCACCTTCCTGAGCAATCCATCCAATTCAACAATCAGCCTATCGGCGGTTGCTTGATGGACTTCGCCTTGTACTTTTTCCACAACTATCAATCACGTGCACAACAAGGCTTAGGCGTTTACTACTACATTCCCAAGCTTGAGAGCATGGAAGAAGCGCAATGGTGGGACGATATTTTCAGCTTCACCGAAAACTATTTCCACGTACCTAAAGGCACAATCCGCGCGACAGTTTTGATTGAGACACTTCCAGCCGTATTCCAAATGGAAGAGATCTTGTACGCAATGCGTGATCATATCGTGGCAATGAACTGTGGCCGTTGGGATTACATCTTCAGCTATATCAAAACGCTGAAGAACCATAATGACCGCATCCTGCCAGATCGTCATGGGATCGGCATGGATCAAGAATTCCTCAACGCCTACAGCCAACTGTTGGTGCGTACTTGTCATGCTCGCGGTGCGCTGGCGATGGGTGGTATGTCGGCCTTTATTCCAGCAAAAGATCCGCAAGAAATGGCGCGTGTAACCGCCAAGGTTATCGAAGATAAGCAAAGAGAATCTCAGAACGGACACGACGGCACATGGGTCGCGCACCCTGCATTGGTTGATTTGGCAATGTCGATCTTTGATAAGCACTTAGATGGCAAAGTAAACCAAATGGATTTTCAAAGCCCGGAGCATGTGATCAATGCAGAATCGTTGCTAAAACCTTGTGAAGGCAGCCGCGATGAAGCAGGAGTACGTAAGAATATACGCATTGCGCTTTATTACATTGAGGCTTGGATCCAAGGCTACGGTTGTGTACCTATCTACGGCCTTATGGAAGATGCCGCCACCGCAGAGATCTCAAGAGCCAATATTTGGCAATGGATCCACCACGGGGTAACACTCGATGATGGCCAAACCTTTACCAAATCACTATTCCACTCTTGGCTTTACCAAGAGCTAGACACGATAAAACATGAAGTCGGAGACTCGCGCTATACAGCAGGTCGATTTGAAGAGACAGCCGATCTTTTCTATCAACTTTCTACAGCCAAAGAGTTCGCTGCCTTCCTAACTTTACCCAGCTATGGGCTATTACAAGAGTCCAGTTAGGACTCTTGTTCCGAGCTGAATCAGTCAATGATATTCACAACAAGAGTAATGATTGGCAGGCTTAGCTTGGTACACGGCCCCTTGAAAAACTAGGAGATAACATGGGAAGTTTGACTCTACAACAAGCGTTAACCATCATCGATGGCACCTTAAAAGCAGGAAACAAGATCCACACAGAACCTTTGACGGTCGCCGTCTTAGACAGCGGTGGCAAGCTGATTTCTCTGCAACGTCAAGACGGCTCTAGCATGATGCGACCAGACATCGCGATTGCTAAAGCGTGGGGGGCACTCGCACTGGGTTGTTCCTCTAGAAAACTCGCCCAAGATGCTGACAACCGACCAGCTTTCATCTCCGCCGTAAACGTACTCGCACACGGAAACATGGTGCCAGTGCCAGGGGGGCTACTGATTCGAGATAAGGATAAAACGGTATTGGGTGCAATCGGCGTGAGCGGTGACATTTCAGACATCGACGAGAGCTGCGCCATTAATGGTATTGGCTGCGCAGAGCTGTTCAGTGATGAGATGCTCCAAGCTTAACTAGCCAACTCGCTGTACTTGAAGTTCTTAGACAGGAATAAAAAACCGAAGCCAGATAGCTTCGGTTTTTTTATGAATCCAAAGGAAAATCAACAAAACTACTCGTACGCACTCAACCATGTTTTCAGCAGTTGGTTGGTGTTCTTCTTCTGGCTCGCAGACAGAGATTTAACCAGCTTTTTTTGCATTTCGACATGTTCAGTCATCATTTGGTCAATCAGAATAAGACCATCTTTGGTTAACTGAACACTCACGCTGCGTCTGTCTTCTTTGCTGTGCTCACGACTGATCAACCCTTTAGCTTCCAATTTATCAAGGCGATTGGTCATCGCGCCAGATGTTAGCATCATCGACCCAATCAATTCTGATGGCGTGAGTCGGTAAGGCTTTCCAGAACGTCGCAACGTAGCCAGCACATCAAACTCACCGAGTTTCATGTCGTATTTTTTATGAAGCTCGGCAACTTGAGTCTCCATATACTTGGCAATACGCATAATCCGGCCCATCATTGCCATAGGCTCAGTTTCTAGCTCAGGCTTTTCCTTTGCCCATTGCTCTACTACGCGGTCGATAGCATCCATTTGCAATCTCGCTCCGTTATTAGTCTTGATTACTTCAAACTAGTTTAACATAAAGATACTTTACAACCACATGATCTAAGTATACAGTTCACACAATTAGTTATCTTAACGTAAAGATATTTCATATGAACATATTACTCGCGATGATCCCCGCGTTCTTTTGGGGAACAACTTATGCAGTGACGCAGTTTACTCTTCAGGAATGGCCTCCTCTGCTACTTGGTGCTTTACGCGCCTTGCCTGCTGGCTTATTGCTGCTTGCAGTAAAACCTAGCCTGCCAAAAAAAGGCGAGTGGCAGATCATTTTCACCTTAGGTCTGATTAACATCGCGACCTTCTTTGGTTTGATCTTCGTGATGGCGCTTACGCTGCCTTCGGCGATTTCTGGCGTGGGTATGATCTCTGTACCTGTGTTCGCGATGATCTTCCACTGGGTGGTTAAGAAACAGCGTCCGCACTTGATTCAAGCCTTGTCTGGTATTGGCTTAATCACCTTAGCCTGGATACTCTTCGACCCAAGTCAGATCGCTTTAAGCCCAATAGGCTTAGGCGCCATGTTTGCTGCAATCATGTGTATCGTCATCGGCAGTAGTCTGACTAAGTCTCTCGGTAACCGCATGCATTGGTGGAAGGTATTAACGTGGCAGCTGATTTTAGGTGGTACGATTTTGTCTGTTGCTTCTGGCGTTCATGCATTCATCGACCCGCAACCTTATGTTAACGCTGTCACTCATTTCGATACTCGTAATGCGATGGGTCTATTGTGGGTGATTGGGCTAAACACAGCGCTGGGTTACGGCATGTATGTGTGGTTGCTACAACGTATGTCAGTAGTTGATTTTACTTTTGGCGGTATTGCCAACCCTGTTGCGGGTATCGTGACAGGCATGGTGTTGATGGGCGAATCGTTTACTCCCACTCAATACTCACTAATGACAGGCATGATCGTAATGTCACTACTGCCGCAACTTATCCTCGCAGTAAGACAAACCAAAACGGTCAACCCCGTTACGCAAAGCAAAGTACAGCAATAAGCCCGCACCGCAATAACCAAACTCAACAAACCCGCCCAGTGCGGGTTTTGTTTTATTCACATCACATCTATGCGAAATATCTATTTGTCCTCAACCGAACACCATCTTATTATTAAATTACTAATTTATGTCGGTACCTAATATGGCAAAAGACCTATTTTCCAATTTGGATTTAAATCTATTACGAACTTTTATTATTCTGCACCAGGAGAGGAATATGCGTAAAGCCTCCGAACGCCTATTCGTATCTCAGCCTGCAATCAGCAAAGCTCTCCAAAGGTTACGCGATCACTTCGACGACGAGTTATTTGTCAAAACTCACCACGGTTTGCGCGCAACTGAACACGCAAACATGTTGGCTGAGAGTATTTCTCCGATACTCGATGAGCTTTCTTCTGCATTAAACAGTAGTAATGAGTTCAACCCCGAAGAACTGCAAGGTGTGGTTAAAGTCGCTCTCTCTCCTTATTTGCTTTCGTCCCTTTCCAGTAAACTTTTTAAAGCGATAAGAGCAGAAGCCCCTTTGGTACAGGTTCAGCTATTGAACTGGTCTGGTACTACTATGACCGACATCATTAATGATGAAGTGCATATTGGCCTTAACTACGATATCAATCATGCGCCTAAAGAACTGCTTCAGCAGCCAATAGCTAAAGACACATTCAAAGGCTATGTCAGAAAAGACCACCCTTATGAAAATGATTATTTAGAAGTAAAAGATGGCATTAATTTCGAAATAGCATCGGTCATCGCCGTAGATTGGAACTCCCACCAATCGCTCGCAGAAAAGATTCTCAAAATAAAAGGTCATACCGCAAATATAGGCTTTCGCTCAGAGTTACCATCTGCAGTGATTGATGTAGTAAGAAACTCTGATATGATCTTCCCTGCATCTAAGTTCCTTGAGATTGAGCAAAAGACCTCACTTAGAGCAATCAAACTATTGTTTGATAGTGCGGACGTTCAACCAACCGTTTGTGCATACTACCACCACAAAAATCGCAATAGCCCAGTGACATTGTGGCTAAAGAAAAAACTCGAGCTATTGCTCAATGATAACTAGCGGTTATCACCTTCTTTCCCCTCTTTCATTAATAACTCATCGTTAAGGCCTCTATTCTTTCAAGGGATTAGAGGCTCATTTGTACAATCCATATACTTCTCTCATCGGCTAGGAACGCCACATAACACTGCAAGAAGCAAACTTTGTTCCTAACAATTATTTGAGAGTAAATCATGAAATTAAAACTACTAAGTACCCTTATCGCAGCCTCTTTCCTAGCTGGCTGTTCTTCTTCTGGTTCAAGCAATGGTAATGGCGGTCAAGATGGCGAAGCACCAATGAACCCTATTGAGATGGCCCCAAGCAATCCAATTGAAGCCTCTCCTAGTAACCCTATAGAGATATCTCCCGAACACCCTGACAACCCTGAATTCACAGAGCCAACTGTTCCTGTAGCAAAAGATATTGTCGTGGTAGATGAAGAGCTAAAAGTCGATGGTGAAGTTGTAGCTTACATCGATGGAAACGATAAACTCGTCAATGCTGACGGTCACGCGGTTGGACACGTTGAGCGTAATAAAAACGGTCAAGTTAACGAAATCTATGTAAGTACTGATACATATGGATCAGTGAAAGTAGGACTAAACCCAGCTGTAAACCCACAAGATCGTATGGTTACGATCACCGGTGAAAATGGAAATAAACTTGAAATCTTCCGTGGCGATGGCTCATGGACTTTCATTCCTGCTGGTGCACCAGACTTACCAATCTACGATGACGTAGAAAACCCAATAGGTAAAGATATTGCAGTTATTGACGGTGAATTGATTGTAAACGGTGAAACTGTTGCAAGCATCAATGACCAAGACCGTATTGTGGACGCGGATGGCAACGGGATTGGCCACGTTGAACGCAATCGTAACGGACAAGTTAACAAGGTCTACGTATCAACTAATGTTTATGGCGAAGTTAAAATTGAACTTAACCCGGCAGTAAACCCCGAAGATCGTATGATCACTATCACTGGTGAAAATGGTAACAAACTCGAACTGTTCCGTGGTGATGGCTCTTGGACATTCATTCCAGCGGGCACACCTGACCTGCCAATCTACGATGACGTAGAAAACCCAATAGGTAAAGATATTGCGGTGATTGGTGGTGAACTAGTTGTAGATGGGATTACTATTGCAAGTATTAACGACGCTGACCACATTATCGATGCAAACGGCAATGGGCTAGGCCATGTCGAGCGCAACAAAAATGGCCAAGTGAATAAAATTTACGTTTCAAGCGAAGCATATGGTGTAGTGAAAGTTGAACTGAACCCAGCCGTTAACCCTCAAGATCGCATGGTTACAATCACAGGTGAGAACGGCAACAAGCTTGAAATATTTCGAGGCGACGGCTCTTGGACATTCGTTCCTACAGCAGATACCAACCTACCGGAATTAGATAACTCAAGTGCAGTACAGAAAGCTGAACTAAAATCGAAGATTCAATCTCTTTCTCAAGAACAACGTCAGCAAATCAAGCAAACTGTAAAAGACCGTGTTAGTCGCAGCTAATCAAAAATAATAAATATAAAAGCAAAGGAGCCGCTTATTAGCGGCTCCTTTTTATTTGAGAGTTGAGAACACGATGAAACGACTACTAATCACTTTATTGATGCCCCTAGCGGTATATGCAAATGACCATCAATTACAAACTTTAAATTATCATGAGCCAAGCCTGAGCTTTCAAACTGCTAAGGCGGGAGATAATTGGATAGGTACAGTATCTGGCGTAATTCAAGCGACTGAAGAGATCAATATTAGCGCAGAAATAGATTCTGAGGGCTACTTGGAAATTGGCACTGGCTACGGCTTAATGTTGGGTAACTTTTACACTGAAGCTTTCGTGAGTTATGGCCGAGCAGATCTTATCGATATCTACGATATAGGCTTATTTGGTGGTACCGCCATCACGAACAATATTATGGTGTTTGCGAACACATCGCATGAATGGCGCGATGTTTCTTTGTCCCTCATAGATATGACAGATAGAGAGTGGAAGAACACGGTCGGGACAAGTTACTCTCCCACAGAGTTTATGAACTTTTCCTATTCATTTAGTCATGACCGCCAATTAACGGGTTCAAAAGGTTATTACAACAGCCAAGACGTCACTTTTACGCTGAAACCCAAATGGGTGGAACCTTATGTGAAATACACATTCGGTCAAAAACGCGTTAGTCCGGGAGACGTATTTCGTTCTGATGGCAGCGTTGAGCTAGGTTTCAACCTTCGTTTTTAGTTTACCTTTCGTGTGGTAGCTCTCTCCCCTTTACTGACTATTTAGTAAAGGGGCTTTTTGGTTTTTCACCCTATAAAAGTCTCATCGTACGCTTTCACAATAAAGGATGAAGTGAGACTCATTTTTGAGCCTGCAACGTATCAGATATGTTTTTTCAACTAACATAAAGTAAGCGCATCGAAACAAAACTTAAAGGTGACACCATGATTACATCGAAGTTGAAAGCACTTGTGTTAGCGAGCAGTATCTTCATATCAAACCAAGTACTTGCTACGGAAAACTACAATACTGAGATTCCTCCAAGCATCATGACTCCAGATACCGTACAAACCAGCATCGGTGAATTAAATTTTAAAGATGGTGCACCAACGGCAGAAACGGCACAAAAGCTTTATGACAACCTCGATACACTTCGCTCAACAGAGGTGTTTCTCAACGCGATTCCTATGGCATCTGTAGAAGCGCTGCGCCTTGGGCACGTTGAATTAGGTTCAAAGTCATCAAATCAAGTTGTTGTGTTCGATAAGCTGATGGATTCAAACCCACTATTCTTAACGGGTAATACCGATACCGTTTATGCCTCTGTCTTCCTTGATTTAGAGAAAGATGGACCAACAGTCATTGAGGTTCCTGAAGGCATGGGCCCAACGACCGTTAATGATGCATTCTTTCGCTTTGTCACCGACTTAGGCATTGTCGGACCCGATAAAGGCAAAGGCGGTAAATACCTAATTCTGCCTCCTGGCTATGAAGGTGAAGTGCCGGAAGGCTACTTTGTTTCGCAGTCCACCAGCTACACCAACTGGTTTATTGCTCGCGGCTTCTTGAAAGACGGTAAAACCGATGCGGCGATGAAAGCCTACAAAGAGAAACTGAAAATCTACCCATTAGCGAAGAAAGATGATCAACCAAAAATGGAGTTCATCTCAGGCAGTGGCAAACCGTTCAATACCATTCATGCGAACGACGAGCATTTCTACAAAGAGATAAAAACGGTATTGGATAAAGAGCCAATCTCGTTTATCGATCCAGAACTGCGCGGCTTACTATCGAGCATTGGTATTCAAAAGAACAAGCCTTTTGCTCCTGACGAACGCATGCAGAAGCTGATGAAAGATGGGGTAGCGATTGGTAACGCAACAGCTAGATCTCTGTACTTCCAGCCGAGAGATGAAAAAGCCTACATCTATGATGATCGCCTATGGAAAACGGCCTTTATTGGTAAAGATTACCAATGGTTAGTAGACAAAGGTGAAGGTGGACGCAACCTAGATGCTCGAACTTATTTCTTCTATGTGGCAACAGTAAACACACCAGCGATGGCACTTAAGCTTATCAACAAAGGTTCACAATACGCGCTGATTGATCAAGCGAAAGATGGTGAATATTTCGATGGCAGCCAAAACTACAAAGTGAATATTCCTGCGAATGTTCCTGCGAAAAACTTCTGGTCCGTGGTGGCTTACGACACGCAAACTCGCTCAGAGCTGCAAACGAGCCAACCATTGCCAAGTAAGAATAATCAGCGTGATGACTTTGTCGAAAACAAAGATGGTTCAGTCGATTTGTACTTTGGCCCGAAACCACCAAAAGGAAAAGAAGCAAACTGGATTGAAACCGTACCGGGTAAAGGCTGGTTTGCGATTCTGAGATTATATGGACCACAAGAAACGTGGTATGACAAAACATGGAAACCGGGAGATGTGGAACGCGTAGAGTAATCTACTTAGCGCTTAAATCATCGATTCCCGTAAACTAAAAAACGCGCCTTCATTAGGCGCGTTTTTTGATTCTCTTTAATTGGTTTTCTATCTGGTTCTTAGTTCTTAGTTCTTAGTTCTTAGTTGATAGTTTTTAACGCTCAGCTATTAAAAGATACACTATCGATTCACCTTTCCAGTTCAATTAAATCGCCTTTAAGCAAGTCGACAACAGCCCTTCAATACGTTTAACAACCGGGTGTTGGTAGCAAGCACGATGGTATTGAATCCCAACATCAAAGAAGATTTCCTCACCTTGGAACACCACTGGGATTTTAGTAAGTCCACTAAGTACCGATGCATCATTCATATTGAATCCAATAAACACATATTGGCTCACTTGAGCACACTCTAATGCTGAAAATACAGAAGCAACAGTAAGCTTTTGCTCTAGCTTGATACCAGTACGCTTTCGCAAACGCTCATAGTAAGAGTTGCCATCTAGAGTCCCCATCGATACACGAACCGTATCAAAGTTCTCTAGTTGAGTGAGGTCTATGTTTTTATTGTCAGCGAGTGGATGTGAGTCCGCCACATAAGCAAACAGGGCAAGCGACCCCACTTTCCGTTCTACAAGATTATCATTAAGATCATTCGGGTATCCTGATATTCCAACAGCAAGAGTGCCTGCTTGGGGATACTCAACCCCTTCTAACGACCAGTCCATCATGGATATTTTAGGATGGTAGTCTGTGTTGGATAACCCTTTAAGCAGCGGTACCGTCAATAGAGTGCTAAGAGGATTGGCAGCATGGAACACATACTCGATATTGGCATCCGTTCCCTCAAACGACTGAGAGATTTGCTGCGCTTGCTCTAACTGTTCAAGTGGCTCTTTCACCACCAACATCAACTGAGTGGTAAACAAAGTCGGAGCATAATTTCCCTTTGTCGCAATAAACAATTCATTGGCAAACAAATCACGGCAATCGGCTAAATGTCGGTTGAACGTCGCACGGCTAATATCCAAGGTATGACAAACCTTAGCCTGAGATTGCTGATCATAAAGCAGACTCAAAAAGCGATATAAGTTTAAGTCGATGGTGTTCTTCAAACATCCTCCTAGTGCCACGCTCTACGTATTCAAGCAGTATGGCGCTGAACAAAGTAAACTTTCAATACTCAATGCTATAACTTTGCTGCCAGTAGCATTTTTCACGCAAGTATTCTCCAAATGAAAATGTCAGCACGCTAAGGAATATGTCGCACATTCGTCATGATGAGCCCCTTTATGGTCTAATCGAATAAAGGGGCTTTTCTCCATGTCATGATATTTCGTATCAATTGAGCACACGGTTAGAGACTTAAATCAATTTTGCTGCTTCGGCTTCAATTTCAACTTTCCATCGCTCATCAAAGAGTCCCTGAACAAACAATAATGTTGTTGGAAGCCCGCCAACATCGAAAGGCAATCGCTGCTTTGCAGCTTGATAGTCAGACATATCATTCCGATCAACCAAATAGAGCCTTACACTGATTAGATCTTCCACATCCATTTGGTTTGCCTGAAGCACTCCTCTCAAATTTGTCCAAGCCAATACAATCTGCTCTTCCGCACTTTCAGCCACCATACCTTCATTATCGATCCCTAGTTGCCCAGCAATGTGCAACCGCGTTGAACCAGCGGGGATCAACGCACATTGATGATAATTAGCGGCTGGAGCTGGAACGGTAGAAGGGCTCCATATTTTATTCATCATTCCACCTCAGGTGTAGTGACGATTTTAGACATGACGGTGATAGCTGGCATATCCGTAAGCATCGCGCCTAAACGGTCAAAATCACCGATGTTTTTACGCCAAGCAATGTATTCATTGAAATGAGCCGTACTTTCCCATTCTTCGAATAACACCAAAGAATTTTCAGACAAATCTTTTTGATAAAGCTCCGCAGATAGGTTGCCGTTAAAAGTACAAGTATCTGGCAATATTTCGTTAAAAAACTCAACGATTTCTGCCGTTTTATCTTCAGTATGGCTCAAGGTAAATTGCACTAAAATAGTCATCATTCTCTCCATTATCTTATTTTTGTAAGGTACGAGGAGAATCTTACTTGTTTGTTAAAATAGATAAATACCGTAGAATTTCAAACATAGTTCGATTAAGTGAGACAATAACCACCATGAAAAACGAATTACATCGCATGCAAGTATTCGCCCAAATTGTAGAATCGGGCTCCATAACGAAAGCGGCTGATAAGCTAGGCCTCTCAAAATCTGTTGTTAGTCATCATTTACAAGGGCTTGAGCAACACCTTGGTGTGAAATTAATCACTCGAACAACACGTCGCCAATCCTTAACCGACGCTGGACAACGTTTTTATCAACGATGCTTGGAAATGCGAAAATTAATGTCGCTTGCGGAAGAAGAAGTGCGCGAGTCCTGTTCTGATTTTGCTGGCACTATCACCATCACTTCTCCACACACACTAATGACAAACCTTGTTGGCCCAGCAATGTGCGAATTTATGAAGAGCCACCCTCGTATAGAGCCTCAACTATTGGCCAGCGACATGCGCTTAAATCTTATCGACAAATACATAGACCTGTCGGTCACAGTTGGAGATCTTCCTGATTCAACATCTCGAGCCATCAAGCTCGGAGATCTTCAGCAAGTGTTATGTTGCCATCCTGATTACCTGACCAAGGCACAAATTCAGTTGCCCATCACATCAAGTGATCTTGCCGAATACGACTACATTGCCAATCAATGGGAAGGTATCAACAGTCAACGAAGCTTTGAAACCCATAGAGGCAAAGTAAATACCTACCAATTCAGAGCAAACAGAGTTGGAGATAGTGTCCCAACCATACGAATGATGGCTTTATCGGGGTTAGGGATTGCCTGTTTACCTAAACAAGCAATTGAAGAAGACTTGAGAAAAGGGACATTGGTAAATACCTTACCTAAAGATCAGGTTCTTGAAGCCCCTTTCTATATCGTACACAACTATGGATTACAGGTGCCAACCAGAATTCGAGCCTTTATTGAACACCTAAAAAAACACGCTGAATCTTATTCTTAATCTCTTTCAACCACATAATCATAATCCGCTGAACTGACGATTTATCGTTCTGCATTAGACCTTACAAAGAATAATGCCTTTAACAAAACTCATTTTCATGGAAAAATTTTATACGTAAAGATTATATTATAGATTTAATTTCCACAAAAGCCTTCAATTAGAGACAAAAAGACAAAATTTTTCTCCGACTACCTACTTATACTGTGCCACGTCATTAAGGCGCTACAAGCCTATGATTTAAAATAATTATTAAAGAGTAGTCACCATGAATTCGAAGTCGCTAACTATCTTGCTTTTTGTCTCTGTTTGCTTAATTTGGGGAACCACTTGGTTCGCTATGGAAGTGGCATTGCATTCTATCCCACCTATTTTTGCCACTGCATTACGCTTTCTACTCGCAGCACCTCTGCTTGCGGTATTAGCGAAAGTCTTTAAACAACCTTTGCTATTTCCGAAGGGTAAGCGTCAATGGCTGCTCATTGTCGCGCTGATGTACTTCGCTATTCCGTTTACTTTAATGATCTACGGTGAGCAATACATCTCTTCTGGTTTGGCATCGATCATTTTCGCGAACATGCCGGTTGCTGTCATGTTGATGTCTGGCTTATTCCTAGGCCTCCGATTGGCGAAGCATCAAATCTTCGGCTTGATCACCGCAGTTGTCAGTCTATGTTTAATCCTTGGCACCGAAATGCAAATGGGTGGCGATGACTACCTGATTGGCACGATTTGTTTAGGCCTTGCTGTTGCCATTCATGCAGTGATGTATGTGTTGGTTCAAAAGCACTGCAAAGGGATTGAAGTTCTAACCTACAACGCCGTACCAAGTTTGATTGCTGCTCTATTCTTATTCGCTGTTTCGGCGATGGGTGAAAACGTGAATGTTGAGTCTTTCACTTGGGATTCAATCTCAGCCGTGGTTTACCTAGGCTTTGTAGCAAGTGTTGGCGGCATTGTGGCTTACTTTAAATTAGGTCAGGTTTCGACACCGTTCCAAGCGTCTATCTGCTTCCTCATCTTCCCAGTTGTTGCTCTACTGATCTCTTGCTACGTCAATGGTGAAGTTCTATCTGAACAGTCTCTGCTTATGATGATCCCTCTGCTTTGTGGCATCTTGCTAACCAAGGCACCGAAGAGCATCTTCAAACTGCGTTCTTCGCTAAAAACGGCAAGCAGCAACTAAGCGCTATTTAGCTGATATATTAATTCACCCTAGAAACTCGCAATGAGCTTCTAGGGTTTTGCTTAGAGAACGAATTGCACTCGCAATGTTGATCACATACTCCTTTCCACTCCCCCAGCTTGTTTCACCACTATCACGGCTCACCAAGTGAATGACTTAACCGTCGCTATCGACTACATTAGAACCAGCTAGAACAGTCGGCCATTGCCTTACCCTGCAAAGCGCAGGTCTTCAGCATAGGAATACCATGAGAACTCCCATTAAACACGTTCGCCTAATCAAAGGTCAGCCTTGTCGTGCGACTGAGCTGTCTAAAAATGATGACGACGCGTTCTTAGAACCACACAGGCATGAGTATTGGGAGTTGGTGTGGTGCGTGGATAATCTGGGTAGCCAAAGTATTGATTTCGTCGACTACGACAACAAAGTCGGACGTATTTTTACCATTGCTCCTGGTCAGGTTCACCGCTCTGAACTTGTGGGAGAAAATGCTCGTTTACTGGTATTTACTCCTGGCTTTGTCAAAACCAATCATCGCAACACACAACTGGTAGATACCATTTTTGCCATGCACCAAAGCCGCCCTCCCTATTTGGATTGCAGTGAAGAAGGCAACCGCTACCTGCTGCCTATTTTCACCATGATCAAAGAAGAGTGTGAGCGAGAGGACAACGACTGGGATTTAGTAGAATCTCTCGTTAATAGTTTTTTACGCTACATACTACGCTTCGCAACCCAGTCTTCATTGAAAGGCGAAGTGCGTGACAGCCGAGTAAACAAGGTTGTTGATTTGATTGAACAACATTACACAACGCACAAACATTGCGAGTTTTATGCGCAAGCACTGTCGATAACTAACAAGCGTATCAACGAAATAGTCAAAGCGGAACGAGGTAAAACGGTCACTCAGTTAATCCATGATCGAACCATCTTAGAAGCGAACCGAGAATTGATCTTTTCGACCAAGACAATTAAAACCATCGCCTTTGAACTCGGCTTCGAAGACCCCGCCTATTTCAGTCGTTTTTATCGGGGGCAGATGAAAGAGTCTCCTGCAGAGTTTCGAGCTCGATGTGCAGATAGTGCAACATAACACGCAGATAATCCCTTTTTAGAATCCAATTAAGTTCGGATAATTCTCCCTCTTTATTTCATCCAATTTGTTGGGAGCTTTCTGGAATGGGCATCAACCTCAAAACCGATCCGATCTCAAAATCCTTTTATCAATACCTTTGGCCCGCACTAACGGGCATGGTGATCAAGTCTCTTTTTATCATGGGAGATGCTTGGTTTGTCGGCCGCGGTGTTGGCCCAGATGGGCTTGGTGCTATCGCTCTAACCATCCCTGCTTTCTCAATATTCACCGCCATTGCCATGATGGTGGGTATTGGTGGCGCGGCTCTTATGTCTATCGAAGTCGGCAAAGGAAATACAACGTCGGGTCAAACCCTTTTTAGCCAATCAATGCTCAGTACCGCAGTGCTTAGCACCATTTCAGTCAGCATCGCTCTGTATTTTTTAGACGACATGATTGCGTTAATGGGCGCTTCTGGTTACATGGCTGAACTGACTCACGATTACCTGTCTGTGATGCTGCCATTCTTTGTGTTGTATTCATTAGCTTGGGTCATGTCGTGCTTTGTTCGTAACGATACCAACCCAAAACTGGCGACTTACGCGATGTCGATAGGTGCTGTCGTTAACCTAGTTTTGGACTACTTCTTCGTCTTAGAATTTGGCTGGGGCATGAAAGGGGCAGCCTACGGTACGGCAATCGCACAAGGTGTTATCGCTTGTATTCTATTAAGCCACTTTGTACGTAAACAAGGCACCTTGGAACTGAGCTTAAAAGAGATTGGTTTAGGCAAACTGCCAAGCATCCTAAAAATAGGTACGCCGACATTCTTCATTGAAGTAACCGCAGCGATGACAATCTTATTGTTTAACTACGTGTTGCTGCATCAGTTTGGTGAGAATCATATTATCGCCTATGGCTTAACAGCAAACATCGGGGTATTCGCCCTGTTTGTGATGGTCGGAATCGCTCAAGCCTGCCAGCCAATCATCAGCTTTAATCATGGTGCCAATCAGCCAAGTCGTATCGAAGCGATTTTTCGATTAGGTTTAAAAAGTGCCATTGGTAGCGGCTTGGTGTTTATGGTTATTGTGTACCTGTTTGCTCCTCAAATCGCAGCCCTCTATTTGGGTGAATCAAGTGATTTGATTGCACTGTCATCAACCGCATTGACGTTCTTCTTCTTTGCTGTGCCTCTGATGGGCATCAACTTAGTGATCGCCAACCTATTTCAGGCAACAGCCAAACCTAAACAAGCAACACTGATATCCCTTGGGCGCGGCTTTGTGTTCGTTGCTTTGGGCATCATGATTTTGCCAAAGCTATTCCCAGAACAAGGAATTTGGGCGAGTATCCTGTTCGCGGAAACCGTAACAGCCATATTCAGCCTGAGTATGTTACGCAGCTACAAGAAGCGCTTTTCTGGCTCATTAGAAAAACAGGCGGCATAGGAAGTAATCCGTTTAGAGCATAACGCTTCTTGATCATCCGTAGCAGGTTTACCAATGAGTAGAGCTTCCTTATTATTATTCCATCATCAAACTCTTGTTTCATTAGAACCAACAAATGAGCAGCTCAAAAATTTACACCATGGAAAATGAAGACTTTAATAGTCAAACAAAATGAACGGTAAAACCCTCAAAACAACCTTCCATGAGGGCTTTACTGATTTTTGCACATCCCAACGTACATTTTAGAAACCCAAGACAAATAACCACTTAGCCAGGGGGTATTCAATGATATTTTGTATATATTTACCCGTAATACATCAACAACTGAACATTAATTTAGACATTCAATAATCAATACACAGAAAGGCTTATTAACTTTTGCACTTAACATGACACATATTTAAATATAAATATTCTGATAAAGTGCTTAAATTATTATTTTATACCCCCAAAATATAAACTATGTTCACTCCATCTCCCTAGGTTACGTGCATTAAAGATAGTGTCTCTGATTAGCTCGCAGGTTGATAAATTAGAAAACCAAGGTCTTTGTAAAGTGCTAGATATCACGTTTATTGAAAAGTAATGTTGATGATTTAAATTTAGATTTAAAGATAATTAGTATTTATTCTATGCCTCAACTAATCAATAGACAGAGTTTCAGGTACTCATCAACACTTCGGATTAACTTTCTACCTATGGAGGGTCACAATGACCAAAAAGTACATTTTCCTTATATTCACCGCATTAAACTTATCTGCATGTGGAAGTGATTCATCTCCATCATCAGACACTCACCAAGACAACTCCTCTCTGACCGTATCCCAATCAATTCAAGCTAAAAGCATACTTTTGGAATGGAATAAAATTGAAGGAATTAAACATTATAAGTTGATACGTTATAGACCCTCGACTCAAGGTTTAACTAGCGAAGTAGTTGAACCCTCGATCACTGGTACTTCATATAATCTAAAGATCGACCTCGTCGATTTTGATGCCACTTCTTCTGATTATGAACTGTTAGCCTGCAAAGATAATGATTATTGTCTTGTTCAATCCCCACAATTTCAATTAAAAAATCTAGAACAAACTGTCATCCGCGTTAAAACATATCTTGACCATTCTGAGTGGAACAACGTTCGATTTGGCGAAGCTCTAACTTGGCAAAATGACCATTTAATTATCAATTCAGGTAAAGATACAACTCGCGTAGTTGATATTTATACAAAGCAGAAAAGTGGCAATTATGGCTATGATGAATACATAGCTAATAGCACGAGCTATAACACTGACGGACAAAAAACAACGAATAGTCTGGTGGGCATAGGTAACACTCTCGAAGACATGATGCTTGCAACATCTACGTGTTCGACGAAAAAAGAAGCGCTAATTCATATTAACAAAATGCACCACGATAATAATGGGCGTCCAAAACTTTCGCTTAAAAATTACAGCGATTCAAGTGGGCAAGCTTTAGCTAGTTCAGGTGAAAATGGCGGTATCATCATCATGGGAGACCCCGAAAAAAATGATGCAGGGGAAGTCTCATTCTTCATCAATAAAGACCTCAACTTTCCAGCAGCTCCTGAATCGGGCATAAAAACTTTACGTCACCCTAGTGAGTTGAAACTAAAGCGTCCAGATGACCTAGCTGTAGATACAAGGTTCGGTGCTAGTGTCGCGATTGCGAAAGATAACGTTTTAGTTGTTGGTGCTCCTATGGATTCAATGCGAAAAGGGACAGGAAGCGAAGTCCAACACGGTGGTGCTGTCTATGTATACCGTCTTAACCCCTCTCCAAACGAATACAATGATATTTGGCATTTAGAAACCGTACTGGAATTACCTATTCCAACTGAGAACAGTGGTTATGGGTCTTCAGTGACTATAAGTAAAGACGCAAATCTTATTCTTGTTGGAGCTCCGGGGATCGATAAAGTTTTGAGTTATAGATACGATTCACAAAAAGGGTTTTGGTCAAACGTCGATTCAATAGATCCAGTAAAGGCATTTAAAGGTCAAAAATTTGGTTCTGATATCGCACTTAGTGACAACGGTTATCTAGCAGTATCCGCCCCACAGGCCCCATGGCGTGGGTTTGGTTTTCATCACAGCCCTGATACCTTAGAAATTGGTGGCGACTCAGATGGTGCGGTTTATGTTTACCACTTAACTAGTTATGGTGATCGAGACTACGCATGGGAGGGAGTTTTTACTGGTGATAGTATTAGTGGTGTAAACGAGGAGTTTGGAAAATCTATGATGTTTAAACCCGGCACTGACGAGCTTGCTATCGGAGCACCTGGACATCCTTCTGATCCTCTTCTCGGTTGGAGTGACAATTCTTGGAAAGACGCTGGAGCCGTGTACATTTTCTAAATCAGTAGAGTAACTGTACATCAGCTGAAAAGGTATGAGGAACCAAACCACAACCCTCACTTGAGAAAAGTAATTAATATAATCCATAATTTAGACATTCACATCTAGGGTTTTATTGTGATTTATTAATTAGTTCACGTTAGCGGATTATTTTACTGTTAATAAACTCGGTGACTTTACTTATACCCGTATCCATTGTTGATGATATCAACCACTCTATAATTAATCAGAGCCAAGGCAAGTTATTATAAAGTTTTATTTAAAATACTATTAGTCACTAAAAAGTAGGGAAATTGAAATGAGATCAGGTTATGAAAGTGAACTATCACTTATTTTTGGTGGTGAAGATATAAAAATGGATCGTATATTATTTCTGTTGGAAAGGACTCATCAGTATGAGAGAAGTCTATATTGGATGAAAATGAAATTTATGGTCTTCGGGATGGTCATCCCCACAGTACTATCAATAGCTGCACTCTTTTTCTCGGTTATTAAATAAACCATTCACGTGTATTAACTTAGTCGTAAGGTCGAGTTTTCACTCGACCTATCACACTATACTCAATTCAAAAATCGTGATTCGAACCCAACATACGAGACTTGTCCATTTAGGCCGCTATACACATTCCTTTGAACATGAGAACTGAAGCGAAAACTGCTTATTTTGTCTCGCGTTGATAAGGTATATCACACCTTACCTTACTGTTCGTAAATCCGAGTCTTCAAGTTCATCCGTTTAAAGCATATCGTTTTTCGACCATCAACCAGCACATACAAAAAAGCTCCAATATCGCTATTGGAGCTTTTTGTTTATCTCATCAAATTGAAAACAACTTAGCGCCAGCTAAACATCCGGACTTCGTTACCCTCTTCAGGCTTCTTAGGAATGTTTAAAGACAGCGCCAGAGAAACCACAGCCATTACTGCACCAATGTAAAAAACTGTTGCGGGAGACGATAACCAAATCACACCAAACGCGACTGGAATAACAACCGCGGCAATATGGTTGATGGTGAAAGAGACACCCGCGGTTGAAGCCATGTCAGCAGGATCTGCAATTTTCTGGAAGTAGGTTTTGATCGCCAATGCCAACGCAAAGAACAGATGATCGACAACATACAGCGCGGCTGCCCACTCCGCCGTTTGTACTAAAGCATACCCAACGAACACACCAATCAAACCGACATACTCGAAGATCAGCGCCTTCCGCTCACCCACCACACCAATAAACTTACCAATGCGTTTGGCGAACAAAAAGTTAAACAAGTAGTTAATTAAGAACAGTAGCGTGATGTCTGCAGCCGAGTAACCGAACTTCTCTACCATCAGGAAGCCTGCGAACACCGTGAAGATTTGTCTTCTTGCACCACTCATAAACGTTAGCGCGTAGTAGAGCCAATAACGCTTTCTCAACACCAGCTTTTTATTTTGCTGAGTCTTGGTTTGAAATTCAGGAAAACCAAAGGTCATCACCAATACTAAAATGAAACCGATGCCCCCAGTGATGCCATAAACCCATGCAAAATCAAGCTTGAGCTGCTCTAGCATCACCCAAATTGAACCATAAGTGATTAACGAGGCTAACGCGCCAACGGAGATCATCTTACCTAACATCTCTGGCGCTTCTTCTTTACTCAGCCATTGCAGTGACAAAGACTGCTTCAGCGTTTCAAAATAGTGAAAGCCCGTCGACATCAAAATCGTAGTCAGCAACAAGCCTGTGAGTGTAGGAAATAAACCGGTAATCGCCGTGCCTACGGTTAACATCGCCAGCGATATCAGCATAAAGCGTTGCTCACGAATGAATGCCAACACAAACACCACAGTAAACGCTAAGAAGCCAGGGATCTCACGAACACTTTGCAACAAGCCAATATCGGCACCATCAAAGTTCGCTTTCTCAATCACGAAGTTATTCAACAGAGCCATCCAGCTCGAAAACGCGATAGGGACAACAATCGAAATCAGTAATAAGAAGTTTTGCGGCGTTTTCCAGCTCGCTGTTGATGCACTCATGACAGCCAAATCCTAAATAGTAATCCAGTATCATACTCCGGTTTTATGGCAATTAACAAACGATTAACTTTTGTTTTTCTAGCGTTTATACAGGGTATAAATGCATGGTGCAAAAAGAAATAATCAAGAGAAATAGGTCGTTATGAAAAAGAGAGGTGAAATAAGAAAAGAGGAATAAGAAGGGAGTATTCCTCCCTTCTTTGACGCAATAAACCGTTAAAGACCTTTATAGAAAGTTAGCCATTCACCTCGTTCTAAGCCGCTAACATGTACCCCAGAGATGCCACTTGACGTTGTCGCGTTGGTCGGAGAAAACGAGAGGTTTACGTTTTTGAATTTATCGGAGATTTCACTTGCTGTACCCGTTTGAGAAAGAATGTAACCCAAGTTGGTTGAATTCCAATTTGAATTGCCGCTGTCTTCCCACTTTTTGAGGAGCTCTTTGGTCACCAACTGGCTGCCAACCTTGAGAGCCGGGCCGCTGATATTTCGGAACTGATAATAGTCCGCGCCCGAAGAAGTTAACGCAATCACCTTATCTTCTAACACATACAAAGACTTGATGGCATTGTTACTCAGAGACTCTGTTACAAGTAAGGTTCTCGTCATGTTATCAACGATATAAAGAGAACTTGCGGTGGTAATCGCACTGGTTTTTCCGTCTCGCGATGTCGCTATCTTGCTAATAGCAGAATCAACGGTCAGCTCCCCAAGTACGGTTTGCTGTATCGAGTTAGACACCCACTCAACCTTATTGCTATCCAACCCCAACAATATCTGTTGATTCACGACAATATTGGCTGTTTTAAGGTTTAACTTATCAATCGTCATCTTAGTGGATAGGTTAGAGGTGTTGATAACTTCTGCTGCTAAATTACTGTTTGAAAAGTAATTCTTATAAACAATTAATGCTTCACTTTCGTCGTAAGATGACATGACTTGCGGTGAGGAAGCTTTCAATGCGTGACTCCATCTTTTCATATCAAGCTTATTAGCACTTAGCAATTTGAGTTCTTGCTGTGAGTATCTCGAGCTTCCGGTATTTTTAATCGCCAGTAACGAGCCACTTTGTAACAGAGGAACCACTGCCGCGAAGTTATCATTGATGCACGATTCACTCGATTTAGGCGGCTCGGCTGGATTAGGTTTTGGAATGGGTGGAAGCGTACCTCCACTGCGACTGCTGTATGTATCAATCGCAAAAGCCTTCACGCCAACATTGTTGTTATTCGAACCATTGAGGCTTGTAAGGAAAACACCATTAGCGCCTTGGCTATTACAAATATCACTCGATGTAGGTGTGACGTAAGCGGTCGGTTTATAAACCTTGTATGCCTGAACACCATTTAACGCAGGAACTAACTGAATGATTTCACTCGAGTCGACCGGTATTTCTCCGCCTCCAGTACCACCTCCGTGATCGTAATCATCGTCGTCATCATCATCGTCATCATGGTCGTCGTGACCGTCATCGTCGTCGTGTGAACGGATGCTAACCAGACCAGAAACCGCTTGAGATGCTGGGTCACTATCGATTGTCACTGGCTTATTGCGTGAAGAGCTATCAATTTGCATAACCACATCATTGGCCGTTAAAAACACAATCTGACTGCTCGCTGGATTCAGAGCTATCGACTTCGCATTAGACAATTGCGGTACCGATTGTGAACCGCGAACAACCAAAGAATCTTCAATTTGTAGATGCCGCGAAACCGTACCAGCAACGTCAATATTAGATAAGTCTAAAGTCTTATGTTCTATCATCAAATCAAGAGCATGAGCAATATTCGTATAAGAAGACTGCTTACCGTCACTTTGCGCCTTTTTCAGCGATTTTAACAACAGATTTGATAGATCTTTAGTTCCATGAGTTGAGTCCAGAACACTAAAATTGATGCCAACATGATCGCCTAACTTACTTTGAAGTGATGCTTTTGCTTGTTCTACATCGTTACTTACCGTTGGGTTAAACATCATCTCGCTATGAATCAAAGTAGTGAAAGGCGTCACCACTTTCATACCAGGAGAAGCAGTCAAAATTGCACCATCATATTGCCTTTGCTGTGCGTACCCAGAAACATCAGCAATCTGTTTCTCTTGATCACTGCATACGCCATTCAGATCTGCATCAGCGCAGACTAATGAATCTAAAAACGCATAGCCTGAAACCGTAGACCCAACTGGGTTTTCGCTATCAGAACTGCCTCCACATCCTGAGACCATCAAGGCACTAGAGATTGCTAGTGACAATTTGCATATTAAGAATTTATTGTGCATTTTTTCGACCGATTCACCTAGTTTATTATTGGATTGATAGTATTTAATTTGGCTATTAAATCACTTAACGAAATAAAAGATCAAATGATATTGATAATTACTATCATTTAAATTAACATCCTCCGCCTTTCCTATGGGTAATTTATAAATTATTTGGAGTTCAGGTGGTAAGAAAGCCATACAAACTAATGAGTGTTTCACTCGTTTCCACAATGCTCATGGCTTGTGGTGGAGCAGAGTCAGATCCGAAGCTCAAGCAGTCACAGACTCAACCAAATTCTCAGAATATTTCGGGCATAGCTTTGGATGGTTATTTGCACAATGCAAAGGTTTGTTTAGACAAAAATAGCAATGCCATGTGTGACTCTGCTGATGGGGAAATTGCCACTACGGACGCCGAAGGACGATTTCAGTTAGACGTCGACAATGATGTCGCCCAATACCCAATATTGGTTGAAGCGGTTGCCGGTATAACCATCGATATGGATTCACCAAATCAGCCTATTGAATCCGGATTTACGTTAGAAGTACCGAGTAACACTTCGAACGTGATCAGCCCCATGACATCTCTTATTGCGAGTGTAGCGAAAACCAGTGGCATCAGTTTTGATGAAGCAACTCAGCTTGTGGCCAGCGACTTAGGCATAGATAAACAACTGGCTGTTGGTGATTATTCCGCATCAAACTCAGCGATAAGCCGTGAAGTACACATGTTTGCACGCGGTGTTACTCGCGTACTTCAGGAAGCACAAATGGCCTCTGTAGATGCAGGTGTCGACCAAGTAAATGCTCGAAAAGGCTCTATGTACAAGCTGGCAGAGCTTGATTTAGCAGAATTTAAAGCCAAGACCGATTTGCTGTCTCATGGCGCATCAGGAACCGATAGCGCATTGAAGCAACTTGGTAAGGAGTACCGAGATCAACTCAAAGTTTCCCAAGAAGACATCGATGGCAATGAAATCATCACTAGACCGCCGGCTCCTAAACATGGTCAGGTCAATGATGCCTCAGACACCTTCGACTGGCAGTTTGTACGTGGCTTCAACCACAACACAGATTACGAATATTCGCTAGATTCAGGGAATACTTGGACAACAGTAATTCGTAAGCCGATTGTTGTAGGGAAACTGGCGTTCGACAAAGGAGCCGTTCAAGTTCGAGTTGCCGCGTCTAACGTTCGTAATACTCCAGCCGGAAAGCCAATGCTTTCAGACAAAGCGTTTACACTAACGACAGTGCCTGCTGCTCCAGCTTGGATTACGGTAAATAACGCGATCAACCAATTTGATTGGGCATTTGTCGATTCGTTTAATGAACTAGGTTTGTATGAATATTCATTAGATAACGGCTCAAGCTGGATAAAAGCGACTGAGAAGCCTCAAAACATTCAAGACCTAGATATTCCAGTTGGGCACTTAAAAGTTCGTGTAGCCGAAGATGACTCGCTAGGTCACCCAACGGGATTAAGTTCAGCATCAGAACAATCAATGACGGTAACCCCAGTCCAACCCACGCAACCAGTACTCGATTTTGCGAACGACAGTACCAATCAAATCAATTGGCTTTGGGTAGCTGGATACAACGATCCGTCTTTCTACGAGATTAATCTAGGTAATGGTTGGCAGGATGTAACCGCACTGCCGTATCTTGTTGGCAATGTTTCACTTCCTGCAAACACGATTTCGGTTCGCGTTAAGTCAAATGCACTGGATGCCCGCCCAGCGGGAGTTCCGTTGGTTATCAGCTCTGCATTCACTCGTTCAGAAAATCAACCTAAAGCACCAACCTCACCGATTGTTGACGACGCAGAAAACACATTCGCATGGACGAACGTTGAAGGGTTCACGGGGAGTGACTCCTACGAATACTCTCTCGATAGAGGCATTACTTTTACCCCTGTAACTAGCAACCCACAAGCCATCCCTGATGAGATATTTTCCAAGGGGCAAGTCTGTGTGCGCGTAGAAGCAGAATCGGATCCTCTACATGATCCTGGCGAAGCGCTGTGTTCAGACAAGGGCTACTCCGTTACTCCTAATATGCCTACCGCGCCGACATCACCAGTCTCTCACGATGGGTTAGACACATTTGATTGGACATTCGTTACCGGGTTTTCAGAGGTAACAGATTACGAGATCAATGCGCTTAACACCGGCTGGGCAGTGGTTACCACAAAACCATATCAGCTAAATGACCAAGCTTACGCTATCGATTCAATCCAAGTACGCGTTAAACGAGATCCGATTACGGGTCGCCCTAGCGGTTCAGAGTTGACGAACGATGTGGCGTTTACTGTTCGTCCGTCAGCGCCAAGCGCCCCGACTGGTCTGGTGGTTAACGACGCAGACAACACGCTCGATTGGACATACTTCAGCGAATTTACTCAGCCCGAGCACTTCGAAGTCACACTCGACTCCGGCTCAACTTGGACAAAAGTAACCGCTAAGCCTGTAGTGATTGGCAATGTCGACAAGAACATCGCTGAAGTGCAATTACGAGTAAGGCAGAACCCAACTAATGGTATGCCTCATGGCGTTGCAACTCCAACTGCACAAGCGTTTACCAAAGTGTTTGAAATCCCGGCGCCAACCTCGCCTGAAATTGTAAATACTTTCACAGGCAGTAATCCAGTCAACACCAACGGATTTCAATGGGCTTACCTAACCGCCAACGTTGAAGGTCAATCGGTTCGTTTTGATCAAGCGGAATACTATGAGTTCACCAATGACAAAGGCCTCACTTGGCACCCTGTTGATTCTAAACCTCAATTTATTGGCCCAGAAGCGTACGACAAAGCCAATGTCGGTGTTCGATTAAAAAAGAATGCGAAACAAGGTGTCTCAAACTCAATCAGCGACACCCTTTGGGCTACAGGTGCTAGTAGTCGCTTCACTGCATTAAAATTCGTACCGATGAAAACCCGTTCGCAGGTCGCTGATTTTAGTTACGGTGGCTCATGGAATACCTACTCCCTAAATTGTATTGCTGAATACGATGACAAAGGACAAGGGGAACCGACTTTTTGGGCGGAACGATTCTCTTCAGAAATCAATACTGTATTCGATAAGGTTGCACAAGTAGATGATTGTGGTATCGCGGGTTGGGTTCTTCCAGAGAGCAGTGAAGTCATCACGCTATCACAGCGAGACCCGGCAACACTGCCATCAAACTTAAGAAGTTACTTAGTATCGAATCAGACACAAAATGCATTAGCGGATAAGAATGGAGTCGCTATCACCATAAACAAAGGCCAAGAATCTCTTGAACAGTATTACGGTAAATACGCATACCCTAAATGGCAGTTGCCGTCTGGGGCGCAGCTAGTCAGTCACATTGATGCTTCAACAACTGCTATTGACACCCTACTCAATACACAAGGTTCAATAGTAAAGGCGGCTGAGGCTTACCTAACAACATGGCTAGCGAACAATCAGAAAAAAGCGCAAAGCTACGCGACTTTAGAGACCCAAGCACAAGCTAAAACTGTTGAACTGGCGGCCTTTACTAAACCATGGCTTGACGAATTGAGTGCAGTGACCACGAAGCTCACCATTTACGACTTTCAGGTGTCGGTTGCTCAAAGCCGTACTGATGCGGAGAGCCTTGAGTTCATTACCAAAGTAAAAGCTTACAAAGAAAAAGCAGCGAAACTACAGCAAAACTCAAACGGGCTAAATGCACTAGTTGAAGGTGCTAAGTTTGCTCAAAAAATGGCATTCATCCAGAAAAACTCGGTGATGCTAACCGATGCCACAAGTGCAATAGGCTCAGCTTCATTGGCTTCAGAGCTGCATCAAGCAAGTTTGGATCTCTACAATGCCATTTCAGTATTAGAGAGCCAGTATGCGCAAGTCACTGACTTCATTACTCAACTGAATACCGCAACCAACGGAATTGGCTCTGAGTTTGATTCGCTCATCGCTCTATATCAAACACTTATCGAAGAGATGAGCACAACAGCCACACTCCACGATCTCGCTCAATCTAAGGTGTTAGCAAAAGATGGACTAAAACAAGCAGCAGACAATGGATTTAGTGTTTCTCAAGCCAACGCAATGGTAAGTAATCGCTTCGCCAAGTTGGATGAACTAGGAAACTATCTGCCAAGAGACACAACCTATCAACAAGGTTGGCGCTGTGTTGAAGACACGAAAATTACAGGAAAACGTCGAGTATGGGCACTGCTCAAAGATGGGCTACCGCATGGTGCTGACGATCTTGCCTATGATGCTTCAGCGACTGGATACGCGAGCATACTAGGCAGCAACGAATTACTCGCTAGCACTAATAACAACAAGCTGTGTGGTTTTAGTGACTGGGAAGTTCCGCACTTAGCGCAGTTACTGTCGATTAGCACCAAAGCTGTCGAAGGTTCAAATTCGAAAATGACCTTGGATACAGACGTATTTCCAAATTACTTGGGACTAAAGCCAGAATACGACAAATCTTATTTCGATGATGGAACCACGTTTTATTACTGGTCTAGTGCCGCAAGCGGTGATCAACAATACATCACAAGTTACGACACTAAAGAAAGCAGCCAAACCCTAGCTAAAGCTCGTACTGATGGTTCTGAAGACAAAGTCGTCTTAGCTCGATTATTCAGAGAAAAGTCGGCTAATTATCAGTATCTAAATGCGCAAGGAACGATAGTAACCAATCGACAAAATGCAGTATGTGCTCAAGACACAGACAACAACTTGGTTTGGCAACTCTTCTCTCGAGGTGATAGCAGCCGTTTCAAGAAATACGTAGATATTGCCCCTCTTATCACAGCACAAAATACCAAGAGTATTTGTGGCAAAGCCAATTGGCGTTACCCGACAAAAGCTGAACTGTATAGCCTATTGCCACTTAACAACGAAGTGTTTGAGTTCAACGAAGCAACTGGTGGTAGCTATGGCTACTACATCACCAGCGACCCTGCACCTTATGGCCGCTTCAAAGGGTTGAATATGACGACGATGGCGGAGACTGACGTGTCTACCGCGAGCTATTCATCAGCTTATCTATATCGATTAGTTGCAGACTAACGACACCTTTATTAATGACCACAGCAGCCTCAGCTGAGGCTGCTTTCATCTAGGAAACAACAACATGTTTAACAAGAAAAAGCAGCGCGGCGCGGCCGCTATCGAATACGCAATTCTCGCAGCAGCAATGTCTGTGGTCTTGCTTAATTTTGTAGGCGGCGAGAATGGTGATCTAACCGAAGCCATTACTGACGCTTACGAAACTGTCGTCAAGCAGCTCAAAGACGCTCAAAAATCAGAATAAGCCCGTTTACCGTAAATTAAAGGAATAGTTATGACTGCTAAGCGACTCATGTTGCTGTCGTTATTTTGCTCGGTGCTCGGATTGTCCGTTTTACTGTTGAGCCAAACCAATAGCGAGTCTGCGACCACCTCTTCTAAACAAGCCGCTAAGCAAACGGTCAAAGTGCTGGTTCCAACTCGTACGATTGAGATAGGCCAAACCTACACGCCAAACTCGTTTCGATGGAAAGAAGTTCCACAGCAAGAGTTAGAGAACTACATCGACCACGTGACACCGGACGATATTTCTGCCGCTCATACGATGTCAGGGCTTGCACGCACCAAACTCGTCAAAGACTCAATATTGTCGAAAGCCGACATTACCGAACCCGAAGGTGGCTACTCGCTCTCATTGAAGTTGCAACCGGGCTATCGCGCGATTTCGGTTCCTGTCGATCAAGTCACGTCTAATTCAGGCTTTATTGAACCGGGCGACAGAGTGGATATTCTCCTACTCGGTTCACAGGATGGTGAGCTACTTCGTTATGGTAATTCATCTCAAGGATTGTACGTTACAACGATAGTGCATGATGCAAGAGTCTTGGCATTCAATAACAAGCAAACCGCAGAATCTTATCAAAAGGCTCGGGAATCTAATGGTTTCGAAGCTGGTATCCCTGACGACAGCAGTGTCTCTTTAGAAGTGACGCCCGAACAAGCAAACCAAGTGGTTCTTGCGAAACAATTAGGAAAGTTAACGCTTGTATTACGCGGGCAAAACGAGGCTCGCGATCAACCTCAACACGCAAATGCCGTGACGCTAAAAGTCATTTCTCCAGACACAACTCAGGTATTGCCTGACGTGGGTTTAGTGGAATTTAGAGCCGAAAATAAAACTGTTAAAACTAATACTGGAGCTGATAACAATGGCTAATATCTGTCGTTGGTGGGGTGTTCTCCTGCTATCAAGCCTATGTGTCTCTTTTGCATCTGCAGCATCAACATTTGATGTCACGATCAATGAGGCGAGAATGATTCGCTTACCTGAAAAAGCGAAATCCATTTTCATCTCTAGCACCCATATCGCTGATTACCAAACCTTAACCAATACCAAGGTGATGATATTCGGTAAGCGAGCGGGCAGCGCTACGATCACCGTTTTGAATGAACAAGAACGCGTGATTTATACCAACAAGATTCGCGTCACGCATAATAGCCGTGAGTTCAATGAACTGGTTAAAAACAAGTTCCCAGAAGCGTCAGTCAACGCGGAATCTCTGGGTGGAAAGTTATGGCTTAAAGGTCGTGTTCCCTCTCCGATGATGGCACACAATATCGTATCGCTCGCGAAAGGCTACTTATCCCCTATTGTCGGTTCTACCGAACAACAAGAGAGCTCGAATTCACAGGGAAACAGTAACAACAGCAGTAATTCAACCAATCAAAATCAGCAGACTCAACCCAATGATGATGAGCTGATCAATCAATTGGTTGTCACCATGCCAAATCAGGTCAACATTCGTGTAAAAATCGCTGAAGTCTCAAGAAATGTATCCAACAAGTTGGGCATCAAATGGGGCTCAATCGCCGGTGGTGTGGGGCAATTTTCGTTTTCAAAGCTGCCTAATGTCAGTAGTTGGGGTAAGCCGAGCATTACTGCTCTGATTGATGCGCTAGCAACCAACGGCATGATGTCTGTGCTTGCTGAACCTAACTTGACCGCGATGTCAGGTGAAGATGCTGAGTTTTTGGTGGGTGGGCAAGTACCGCTACCACTGATTACGGCTGACACCACTCAAATCGAATACAAGGATTTCGGTGTAAAACTGAACTTCACCCCAACCGTGCTCAGTCAAAACCGTATCAGCTTAAAAGTGAATCCCGAGGTCAGTAACGTCTCAATCGAGAGCCAACAAGTGATACACGGAACTAACTTCCCTTCTTTTACCACTCGTAGCGCCTCCACCACCATTGAATTGGCGAGTGGGCAGAGCTTCGCTTTAGGCGGGTTATTGAAATCAGAAGACATTGAGCAACTACAAAAAGTCCCACTTATCGGTGAAATACCAGTCCTTGGTAGCCTGTTCCGCTCAACTGAATTCACTCGTAGAGAAACAGAGCTGATCATCATTGTAACGGCTTACCTAGTTCAACCGACACGTTCGGACTCAATGCCACTCCCAACCGATGGTTTAATCCCGTTGAGTGATGTTGAACGATTACTGGCACTGCCGAGAATTCAACGTAAAAGAACGTTTAGTCAAGACACATACACCGACAACCAGAAGCCTCGCTTACTGGGTGACAACGGGTTCTACTACTGAGGACATCATGAACAAATTATCCTTATTACTGCCCGCTCTCATTGCGCTTGCGGGTTGCGCGCCAACGCCTACAACCCAACAACCTTCTGTGGATGTGGTGTCCGTGACAAACAAACTGACTTTAACACTGTCGGGCAAAACGTTATCGGCTCAAGAGAAAGATGACATCTCTGATTTTATTGCTCGTCTAGGTACGCTATCCAACTTAATGGTCAAGATTGAAAATACGACTCAGAAAGGAGAAAACCAAAGCGAAAAAGTTAGGCTTCATCTGATCGAGTCAGGGCTCTACCCTTCTCAAATTTCAGTATCGAATCCATCGGCACAAGGTAAAGGTGATCTCACGATTTTTGTTGAATCTTATCGTGCCAAAGTAACGGCATGTGACGCGGGTAAAACACCAAGAACCACACTCAACGCTTATCGTACTCAGCGCAATTTTGGCTGTGCGAATGCCAATGCACTGGCGCAAATGGTCGCAAATCCAAAAGACCTGATTGTTGGTCAGCCAATAGACAGTGCTCAAGGGCAAAAAGCGGTGTCTAGCATTGATAACTACTTTGCTCCACCAGCACAAACCCAACAGATAAACTCTGGCTCTTCGAATACCACGCTAGGAGGTTCGCAATGAATCAAGTACATAGTTTAACGGTACTGATCGCGGCATCGGAGCAACTCGATACATTAGCGCTCACATACACACTGAATGATTTCGGTATCAACAACATCACAACCTCTTCGAATCAAGAAGATGACGTGGTGAGACAGGTACTTAAGAATGACGTTAAAACCATCTTCCTCGATGTATTGAATAGCGAATTGCCAGAATCGAAACAGGTTGTGCAGCGTTTAATACAACGTACTGGGTGCCAAGTTATCGCGATTGGTCATTCAACCGAAATTTTTGCTTACCGTGGAATGCTCGCATCCGGTGCCAGTGACTATTTAGTCAACCCAGTGACACCACAAGATCTTGAACACGTCTCCTTTGCTGCTTTGCAACTCAACAACGAAAAACGAAATGAAAAAATCGTTTCCATTGTCAGTGCAAAAGGTGGCTCAGGAAGCAGCACCATTATAGCGACGTTATCGCAACAGCTTGCCGAAATCGAGAAACGAGTAACTTGTATGGACCTCGATTTTTCGATGGGTGATTTGGATTTGCTACTCAATGTCGAAGGCAACACGGCGTTGGTAGAGCTTTTACAATACCCAGAAAGATTAGAACCTCTCGTGTTTGAGCGCAGTGGGATCAGTGTGTCACCCGAGCACACGCTCTTTACCGGTTATCTACCTTTAGACACCACACCATTTTGGCCACAAAAGAGTGCATTCGATCAGTTTACAAAGTTCTGCCTGCAAAGTTCAGACTACTTACTGATCGACATCCCGACCTATTCATTGCGCGACCAGGTTGGCTTTGAAGCGCTTAAAAGTGCCGATATCCGAATCATTGTGGTCGAGCCTACACTCAGCTCCATTCGCAATGCCGGTCAGATAATCAAACGACTTCAAAACCAAACGGCTTCACAAACCATCGTGGTGTTGAACCACTGTAAGTCCGATTCCGCATCCCTTATTTCGGTCAATGATGTGAAGAAATCACTCGGTACATCCGTAGACGTCGTGATTCCGTTTTTGCCTAACCATTTCCTGAGCAAGTCATCGCTTGGTCAGCCTGCCCATAAAGGCAATAGGAAAGTGAAGCTCGCGTTTAACTCTCTACTTGAACTAGTCACTGGTGAGCCGCAACAAGGCAGCCGCCGTTTTTGGAAGCGAGGCGCATAATGTTTGGTCAGAACACACAAGCCATAGATCCGATTGAAGCGAATAGAGCTCGAACACATGAAGCCCTAACATCAACACCTTCGGTTCGTGAGCATTATCATGTGATTCATGAAGAGGTCATCAAGGCGATCGACCCATCGGTTGTAGTGAGCTTAAGTGCACCCGATCTTGAAGCTAAAATTGCCGAAATGGTATCAGATATCGTGATCTCTAAGCAGTTACCGCTTGGTCACAAAGATGTCGCTCATTCGGTGGAACAATTGCTTAATGAGTTTCTAGGATTAGGTCCACTGCAGCCCTTAATTGAAGACCAAGGCATTACCGACATCATGGTCAATGGGTACCGTGAAGTCTACGTAGAACGCTCAGGAAAATTGCAAAAAACGGCAGTTCAATTTCGCAATGAAGAACAACTTCTCAACCTAGCGCGACGCATCGTCAGCAAGGTTGGACGAAGAATCGATGAATCGAATCCATTAGTCGATGCTCGATTGGATGATGGTAGCCGTGTCAATGTGATGATCCCACCGCTAGCGCTTGATGGAACCTACATTTCCATCCGAAAATTCAATGAGAATAAACTAACACTCAGCCAATTGGCTCAGTTTGGCGCAATGTCGAAATCGATGGTTAAACTTATCGATATTATTGTTCGCTCACGCCTTAATGTGCTTGTTGCAGGAGGCACTGGTGCAGGTAAAACCACACTGCTCAATGCGATGTCTTTTAGCATTTCACCTCAAGAACGCATCATTACCATTGAAGACACCGCAGAACTGCGTCTACAACAGCCTCATGTTGTGCGCGCTGAAACTCGCCCAGCCAATGCCGAAGGCTTAACGCCAATTACCCAGCGAGAGTTGGTGCGAAATGCTCTACGTATGCGACCAGATCGCATCATTTTAGGCGAAGTTCGTGGCGATGAAGCCTTTGAAATGATGCAGGCAATGAACACCGGCCATGATGGTTCACTGTGTACATTGCATGCAAACTCGGCGACTGACGCACTCGTTCGCATGGAAAACATGTTGATGATGAGCCAAGCGACTCTGCCTCTGTTCTCATTGCGTCGCCAAATCGCAGACACCATCGATGTCGTTATACAAGTTGAAAGAATGCGTGATGGCAAAAGACGCATTCTTTCGATCACCGAGGTGCAAGGGTTAGAAGGAGAACAATACATCACTCAAGACTTGTTCAAATTCAAGCCTTTATCGGAGGATCAACAAGGCAACCTGATTGGCGAATACAAGAGTGCTAAGTGCGTACCAAGCTTCAATGACAAAGCCAAATACCACCAACTCGATGCTCAACTAAGAGTAGCGATGGAGCTTGAAGCCTGATGATCTTAGTTCTCACTGTTTTCGTTTTATTTATCGCGATCGGGTTAATCAGGTTGAGCTCAAAGCAAGCCATCGTCAATAAACGGCTGTTATTGGTAAGCGACAGTCAACGCTCGCTTACAGCTGACGTTTCAATCAAAAAAACCAACCACCAGCGCAGCAACAAACTGCATGCTTTCTTTTTACGAATGAATGCATTGCTGCCAGTTTGGGATAAGTACTTCATTGCTTTATCAGCTATCGGTTTCCCAGCATCAGGCCACATGTTATTTCCCCAACTGGCAATGCATCATCAACTTTTCGCCGCTGTTGGACTTTGGTTTGTATGCACATGTGCCTTGGTGATGTACCGCCGAAAAATGCAGGTAGAAGAGTTCGAACAAGGCATCATCAATGTACTTGGCTTAATTTCTAGAGCGGTAGCTGCGGGGCTCTCAGTCCCACAAGCAATTGAACAAGTGTCAGAAACCCAACCAGGGCTATTAGGACGTGAGTTCTCCTATATTCGCGATAACTTAACGCTCGGTTTAAGCCTTAGACAAAGCCTCGATGATGCATGCGTTCGCCTTCCTTACAGCAGTTTCCGCTACTTCTCGGTCGCGCTGATCCTGAATCAATCGAATGGTGGCCAACTGCGCGACATTCTTCAAAGCTTAAGCAGAACCATGCATGACAATCGAGCGATGAGAAAAAAGGTCAAGAGCTTAACCTCGGAGCCTCGTATGACAGCCCTCTTTCTTTCTATCTTACCCTTGGGGTTATTGGGTGGTATCTATTTGATGGAACCCGCCATGATAGTCCAATTGTTCAACACAGAGTCGGGACAGCGGGTACTAACCTACGCCGTCATTAGCATCAGCTCAGGCACACTCATTTTGAACGCTCTGACTCGTAACAAAAGGTTCTCATCATGATGTATGTTGCCTTGTTTCTGTTGGGATGTGCATTACTACTGATAGTTGTCGCACGCTTGTCTTCTTTCAAACGAGATGTTGTCGCTGAACGACTGACTCGCGTATCGAGCTACTCCTCTAAGTACACCACCGCTTCAAGTAAATGGCGCTTCCAAGGTGCAAAACCACGACGCCAGAAGTTAATCCTCATTGGCTGGTTGAGTCCTAATGCAGAGATCTATTTTCTTGGCTTAAGACTACTGACGATGGTGACGGGATCTATTGCTTGGTATGTCACTCGAATCCAAGTGCTTAACATGAACTCTGTGGCCGAATGTATCGCAATCGCCATTGTGGTTGGCATCCTGTTCGACCGCATTCTAGATTGGCGCGTGAACCAAGTCCGAATGCAAATTAGCCGCGTTATTCCTGATGCCGTCGATCTGATGGTGGTATGTGTCGCATCAGGCCTAACACTCGAAGCGGTATTTCGCTGTGTCGGTGAAGAGATGCGTGCGATCTCTCCTGCATTGTCACGCGAATGGCTACTCACTGCGACTGAGATATCGGTTCTTGATTCACCACAAACGGCACTTTCAAACCTAGACAAACGAGTCCAGCTTCCTGACATCAACAATATTGTGACCACCATGAATCAAGCGCTTCAATACGGCACACCTCTCGCTGAAGCGTTAAAGCTGATTGCCTCTGATAGTCGCCAATATCACTTCCTAGAGCTTGAAGAGTGGGTAGGAAAAATACCAGCTAAGATGTCGTTCCCTTTAGTGGTCTTCATCATGTTACCTGTCGTGGGCATTATTGTCGTGCCAATCATGTTATCCCTTAAACAAACTCTGGGGGGCTTATGAACAAGATCATTCTCTTGGGTTTAGCGCTGATTTTGGTTGGCTGCCAATCAACGAATAACGTTGAAAAAGAGGCCTCTGAAGACATGAAAGTCGCAGAGGTTGCACTGATGAATGGCAAACCAGAAAGTGCCATGGATCTGTACCGAAAGATGCTGGTATCGAAGCCTGATGACCCACAGTTACTATTGCTAATGGGGTCCGCCGCGAATCAAGCCAGTCGTTATGATGAGGCACTGCATTATCTAAAGCACGGTATCGAGCTCAATCAATCGAGCACGATTTACAGAGAACTTGGCCGCGCGTGGTTGGCGCTTGGTGAGCTTGAACAAGCCACATCAGCACTCGAAGAATCTGTCAGATTAGTTACAACTGATGATGTCGCCCACAACAGTTTAGGCGTGAGTTACTCGCTCAATAAGCAGTATTCAAAAGCGCGTGAATCTTACTCTCATGCCCTCAGCTTGATGCCATCCAGTAATGAGTATCGCAACAACTTAGCCATGGCTTGGATACTCGATGGTAAACCAGAGCAAGGGATTCGAATTCTGCACCCGATCTTTGTCCGAGGTGAAGCGAGCGTAAAACTGCAACTCAATCTAGCACTGGCTTATGCGCTTTCTGGAGACAGTGCGTCCGCGAAAAGTATCGCTCGTGTACATCTATCTCAACCTGAGTTCGCCAACAATAGTCTGTATTACCAAGAGCTTGCTGCTAAAACTGAGCAAGGAGAACAGTGATGCTCTCACGTCAAAAAGGTGCACAGACCGTCGAGTTTGCAATGTTGGTGGTACCGTTCCTGATACTGATCATCGGGTTCTTTGAGATCTGCCGCCTGCTGTTGGTCAACATCATCCTTGATGTAGCCGTTAATGCGGGTGTTCGTGAGGCCAAGACACTGCCGATTAGTCCTATTTCAGACCAAGTTTTTGCCGAGACTATCGCAAAGTTCCCACTGATAGATAAGAGCAAGCTCGTCTTGGATCCATCGCCGCTATACGCCGAAAACTTCTCAGATTTAGTTAATGAGAAGCCGGTATCCAAAAGCAGAGCAGTGTTAGGCGAGTACAAGGTGTCTTACTCATTTTCATTTGCCTTATTACCTAATCTATCAACTCAGTTTTCTGAGTCTATCGGCAACATGACAACCTTGAAAAGAAAGGTACTGGTTAGTTATGACAACAAATAAAACACACCTAAAAAAACAAACTGGTTCAGCGGCGATTGAGTTCCCCTTTGTTGTGCTCGCACTCATGATCATTTTGTGGGGGCTTGTTGCCGTTTATCGCTTATTCAGCCTGCAGACTCAACTCGACAGCGTGACATATAACTTAGTCAACGCCGTTTCACTAACGCAACTGAAACCAGAGCAAGGTCCAAACGGATTACCTAATACGTTAAAGGATCAGCTTCTCGATCTCGCCGAACGTTATCTGCCGCAAGACATCAAGCGCAGCGATATTGGGCTGGTACTTGAAAGCCGTGTATTTGATACCACCGCTTCGAACTGGGAATACAAGCACATCCATGCCGGGATCATCTGTCAAAGCGACACTCCTCCCATCGAGCAACTAAAGACACTTATCGTTGAGGGAAGCGGCGACCTTGCGTTAAATGGAAGACTATCCACCTTGGTTCAACTCACTTTATGTGTGAATACACCGTTTGACTACAAGCGACTCGATCCTCCTAAAACACTCTCAAGTTCATCAGTCGTGATAGGAAAGCATTATGGTTAAACCAATATTCGGCAGTAATGCGCTTAAAAAACAGCAAGGCTCCATGACCATTTCATTCTTGGCGTTACTGTTTCCCGCGCTTTTCATCGCCGTTGGCACCCTGATGGTCTCGGCTCAAGTAATGGTTTCAAACCGAGCAGCGCAAGCCGCCGATTCTGCCGCATTAGCCTGTGCCTTTGCTGATACAGCCACACTCCCAATGATGCGGGCTTACCAAGAGTACTATAAGCCAACCCTAAAAGGGGTGAGTGGCTTAGAACCAGAAATCATAGGCTCAGAATGTCGTATTAGCCTAGGTTATTCATTGTCACCCTTACTGCCCAACTTCCAATATGAGAGCTATGCAAACAAGGTAACGGCGACGGGTGGTGGTTATAAAAGTGTGGTTGAAAGCAAGCACTCTTCTATTCCAACGGAGCTGGTTTTAGTACTTGATGTGTCTGGATCGATGGGTTCAAACATCCAGTCGTTGAAATCCATTTTATCCAATGCATTGAATACGATTCAATCTCAGAGCAATAACGCTAACGATTTAGATTCTGTAAGCATTTCAATCGTTCCCTTCGACTCTGGAGTCGCAGCGCAACGCCCACATTGGTTATCCAAAGAAGCGGCAGGAATCTACTGTATTGATGGGCTTAGCTATCGCAATGGCAATTTCTCTGCAGCACTGACGGTCGACAACTTAGCGACGCTGCACTCAGAACGCCCTGTGAAGTTTACACCGCCAAGTCAATGGTTAAGCGACTGTAACCAAGACTCACCAATGCTGCCATTAACCAGCGTCTTTTCTCGCGTCCGAAACTCGATAAACAGCCTAACAGCAAATGGCGGTACTCGCTCTTTTCACGGCTTGTTATGGGGAGTGAGACAACTGATCCCTAGCTGGCAACAAGCATGGGGAATCAACGTCAGCACAGTACCTGAAACCAGAAGAAAGCTAGTGCTCTTCACCGACGGTGCTGACGAAGGAGACACGTTTGACCAACTGGTTAACGCAGGGTTCTGTACTACCGCAATCAATCAATATGGCATCGAAATGAACTTCATCGGCTATGGCGTCAGCTCATCTCGAATCGCCCAGTTCGAGCGTTGTGCAGGGAACCCATCACGTGTGTTTAGTGCCACGAATACCACCCAACTCAACGAGTATTTTTCCGACATTTTAGCCGTTGAATACTCGGCAACAATCAAACTCACTCAAGCATCTAATTAACACTTCTTAATTAGAAAAACTGAACTTTAAACACAGTTAAAAACAATGGAGAACAACATGTTTACACGAGCCTTAGCGTTATTGGCGCTATGCCTTTCTTTACCCGCATTGGCTTATCAAGAAGGCGATTCTTTATCACCAGACGTTATCGAGAAACTGCAACTTAACAACGATGAACTGACCATTATCGACTTCTTTGCAGAGTGGTGCGTCTCTTGCCGCGAAGAGCTACCGGAAGTCAATCAGCTCTACACCGAACTCAAAGGCACTGGTGTCACGTTTAAAGGCGTGGACGTTGATGAAGATGTTGAGGTTGGCTTGGCGTTTCAAAAGCAGCTCGGACTGGAATTCCCTGTTGTTAACGACCCTGAACAAGCATTGATTGCCGAGTTCAAGCCGATCGGCATGCCAGCGATTTATTACATCTATCAAGGCAAGGTTATCAAGATTCGTTTTGGTGCCATCAACCACATTAGCGACGTCATTACTGACGACCTCACCAAGATGGGAGTGCAACTGTAATGCTAATCAAAGCCACCCTTGTTGGGCTACTCGCTATTCCAATGACTGCTAATGCGGCTCTTGAACTCGATCTTAGTGGTTTAGGAAAGAAGCCCGCTGAACAGCAAGCCAACGATAGCGGAAAAAACGAAGGCCCAATCATTGAAGAAGAGATCATCTCCAGCACCGTTTATTCAAGTGGCGGTGATTATTCAAACCCAGAAGCGAAACGTGCAACCAGACGAAACATTGAAATGGTGAAACCCAAGGCAAAGCAACTGGTTATCGAACAGAAAGCACAAGAAGTAAGCAACAAACCTTCTGCTCTGGCTTTCGTTGATGAGTTTCTTGGTATTGAACCTGTAAAGCCTTGGGAAAAAGGCACATTGGCTCAAAAAGAGATGAAACCCGGTGGCCCGGTGCCTGAATTCGACGTCTTTTCTGAAAAGGTCTTCGCTTACAAACAAGGTTCCGTCGGCGGCAGTGGTGTTGGTGGCGGTGGTTGTGGTTGTAACTAACCGCTCCATCAATGAACAAATCAGTATTTAAAAAACAAAATAAGAACAAAATGAAAAAATTACCAATTACGCTGCTCAGTGCAGCGGCAGTGGCTAACGTGGCATTAGCTGAAGATCATATCTCTGTTCATTACCTGAGCTATGAGGAATACGATGACAGAGTATCAGCCAATGACACCATGGTTTCGATTGAGAAAAGTATCGGCTTAGATTGGACACTCAACGCAGAGATAAGCTACGACAGTGTTTCTGGCGCATCTCCGGCATGGGGGCCAACAACACCTCTCGCTTCGGATGCGGATCAGGTCAACCGCGCCCTGAAAACTCAACAAGCACAGAATAAAACCGACGAGGTTATTCGTGCAGGCTACGATCCTCACCGCAGTGGCTATGAAATCCAAAAAGTAGGGCTTGAAGACACCAGAAAGTCGATCAGCTTAAGCGCGACCTATCGTGACACGTTACGTAATGAATGGACCTTAGGTGGCAACGCATCTCAAGAAGAAGATTATGAAAGCCTTGGTATTAACGCCAAAGGTTTGATCTATGCCGATAGCACTAAGAACCGCTCTTACAGTCTAGGTGGCTCTGTCCTTTTCGATCAAACTCAAGCGTTCGGCAAATACTCGTTGGCGTCATCAAACAGCCAGAGCTGGGAAGACATTTTCACCGGCAGTTTAGAAGCAGGATTATCTCAAACCTTCACACCGAATCTATACAGCATTTTTACCGCTTACACGGGTTACCGAAGTGGCTATTTGAGCAATCACTATTTAACGGTTCTGCGTGAAGTCGATATCAATGACGACGGTAAAATCGATGATGATGAAGTGTTCTTGGGACAAGATTCTCGACCGGATACGCGACTCTCTGGCGGTATCAATATCCAAGCCTTTTACTCATTGTCCGACAGTCTAAAAATCCGACCAAGATACAAATGGTTTATGGATGATTGGGGCGTAATGTCTCACCAATTAGGCGGCAAATTATCTTGGCGAGTGAGTGAATGGTTAACCTTGGCACCGGGCTATTTCTGGTACACGCAAGATGCAGCCGATTTCTATCGCGACCCTAGTAGTGCCGATCCTTCTTTTGCATCGTCAGGTTACGCGACTTCAGACCTTCGCTTAGGCAACTTCACCGCCAATGCCTATGAGCTAGGGGCGAGTATCAAGGTACATAAGAAATTACGCTTAAATGCGCTTGCTGCGTATTACGAACAGAGCAACGGTTTTGAAGCGCAATGGTGGGCGGTTGGAGCAACCTATGAGTTCTAACCTACCCTTTGTGCACCGCTTTCACGCCATGACCGTACCGTGTGAAGTGCAAATCCTGTCGATTGATTTGGCTAGCTTTCCAGAGGCAAGCGCAAAAGTAATCGCGACTGAGATAGAGCAAAACACACGCCGATTGGAAGACAAATATAACTTCTACTGCAACGACTCGTGGCTAACACAGTGCATTAATCAAAGAGCGTCATGTGATATCGAACTCGACCCAGAATCTGCCGAGGTTTTTCAACATCTCGCCCGATTAAGTCAACTGACGTTCGATACCTTTGATACTACGGTCGGCAGCATCAAACATCTTTTAAAACAGAAACCGAAGATGTTGCACAGTCATGCTTTCCAAGCCCTGTCTTCTGCTTTGGGTAAGCAAGCGTGGGAGCTGAAAGGGACAAGGCTACACGTCCCTGATTCCCGTACTCGTTTCGATTTTGGCGGCGTCATCAAAGAGTACGCCGTTGACCAAGCGGTAGTGATCGGCAAACAGCTCGGCGCGACGTCGATGTTAGTGAATTTTGGCGGTGACATCTATGCGTTAGGCACCAAACCGGATGGCTCGGCATTTAACATTGCTGTCTTAGACCCAAGAGACAACAAGACCCCATTTTTCGCCGTTCCGTTAACGAACGCAGCACTCACGACCTCAGCTCACAGTGAGCGTCAGATGCAGTTTGGCGATAAGACCACTTCTCATATCTTGTCGAAGCAGGATGTTGAGCAGAAGATCCTTTCTGTTACCGCTATCTCGTCATCCACATTGGAAGCAGGTGTGCTCAGCACTTCTCTGACACTGAACCCGAACATTTCAGTACCCGAAGACAGTGCTGTTATCTACATCGACGATCAATTACACATTCATCAAAACACGGAGTTCCTTCATCCATGAAGTGCTACCTACTTACGTTAATTCTATTGTTTAGCGGATTGTTACATGCTCAAGAAAACGAGTTCCTTCCCGTTGAAAAGGCCTTCCCTGTTACATGGGAAGCCACAGACCAAGGCGCGGTCATCAGCTTTGATACCCACAAGGGTTACTACCTGTATCAATCTCGATTTTCGTTCAAAGGGGAGTCTTCATTATCAACGTTAGAACCGAGTTATTCGCTACTAGGTGAAGAGAAAGAGGATCCTAACTTTGGTAACGTCATCGTGTTTCACGAGCCCGTTACCGTTACTGTTCCTTACTCGGGAAGTGGCAAACTCACCGTGCGTTATCAAGGCTGCGCAGACAAAGGACTTTGTTATCTGCCGCAAAAGTTAGTGCTCGATTTACCTATGCTCGAAACCGTAGCTGAAGCTCTGGTTGAGGAGCCATCAAACTCTCTATATCAAACCCTAGGTGAGATCAGCGAGGATACGAATGGCTTATCTTCGTTCCTATCTCAAGCCGGTAAGTTACAAGCGCTTCTTGTGTTCTTCTTGCTTGGTCTTGGCTTGTCCCTAACGCCATGTGTACTGCCGATGATTCCGATTTTGGCTAGCATCATAGGTGGCGAAAAAGCGATGACAGGCAAGAAAGGCGCGGCACTCTCCAGTTCTTACGTTTTGGGTATGGCGACCAGCTATGCGATGACGGGGATCTTAGTCACCACCTTGGCAAAAGGGGTCAACCTACAAGCCGCGATGCAACAACCTTGGTTGTTAAGTAGCTTTGCAGCGGTTTTTGTTCTGCTTGCGTTAGCGATGTTCGGATTCTATGAACTCCAACTGCCTGCTGCCCTTCAGCAAAAACTCAACAGTGGCTCAGACAAACTTGGCGGTGGCAAGATCGCCAGTGTCTTTGCTATGGGCGCAATCTCAGCCTTGGTGGTGTCACCTTGTGTCAGTGCGCCATTGGCTGGTGCATTGCTGTACGTTTCAACCACTCAAGATTGGATGTTTGGCGGAGCGACTCTGTTCGTAATGGCGCTTGGTATGGGCGTACCACTTATCGCTATCGGAGTGAGTGGCGGGCGTTTGCTATTAAGAAGTGGCGCATGGATGGTTTCAGTTAAGCAAGTATTTGGCGTGCTGCTATTGGCTGTTGCTATCGTGCTATTAAGCCGCTTTGTCGCTCCATCAATTATTATGATCTTATGGGCGCTGCTTGCTATCGGTACTGGTGTACATTTCGGGGCTTTAGAAGCCGCACAACCGGGTTGGGCGCGTACTCGTAAGTTCTCTGCTTTGCTACCACTGAGTTACGGTCTCATTCTATTTGTCGGATTCTTTTTAGGTAATACCGATCCTCTGAACCCACTTGAAAACAGGGAGTCAGTCCAATCCATTGCGATCACTCCCTTTGATAAAACAGACTCTGTTATTCAGCTAGAACAACAGTTGAAGGCAGCAGCGAGCAGCGACCAAAAGGTGCTAGTCGACCTTTACGCAGATTGGTGTGTGTCTTGTAAAGTGATTGAAACCAACGTGTTCAACGACCAACAAGTGAGCCAAAAGCTTAAAGAGTGGAAGACCATAAAACTTGATGTGACAGAAAGCTCTCCCGAGCAAATGGCGTGGCTCAATGACAAGAATGTATTTGGCCCACCAGCGATTTTCTTTTACTCACCCACCAACGGTGAAATAGAGCCTGCGCGAGTAATGGGGGATATTGATAAAGAGGGTTTCAATAAAAAACTCAAACTTGCCAATAAGCTCGCTTACACACAAACAACAGAAGCTGATAGCCAAACGAACTAGGGCCTACGCAAGATAAAATCAAAATCGCCCAATCATAAATTGGGCGATTTTTTCTTATTTGGTTTGCAGATATGAGGCAATTTATTCTGGGTTTTCTAGCTGCTCAATAACCGTTTGAGTCAATTGCTCAGTGTACGTGTTGATCTTCCAGTGCTCTGGGCTCCAACCTTTTACAAAACGTTGAAAATCAGCCCACGCCACGTAAAACATAGGTCGCCACGCAGCTTCGATTTCATCAAACGAAAGCTGTGGCTGATAGTACGTCAATGCCTCTTCCAAGTATCGGAAGTATGTCTCTAACATATGTGACTCAAGTTCAGCGCAATCATGCGGCCTCACCGCACTGCTCATAAACAGAGCCACGTCTTTCATCGCACACCCATGACCCACATATTGAAAATCGACCGCAGCAGCGTTTTGGCTTTCTGAGTCAAAACAGAAATTAGCGAGCTTAGCGTCACCATGCACCAAAGTTGGATACGGACACTCTCTGAGTAAACGATCGATATGTTGCGCTTGGTTCTTCAATGGTAAGTCGGCCAACGCATTGAACTCATCAGGACGTGTGTCTAAATGCCAGTAAGTACCTATTTTCCATAATGATGCAGACTTTTCTTGGTCGATATGGATATGCTTTGCATGAAAATTAGCAAGCCACTTTAGGCAGGCGTCACGTTGTTTTTGCTCTTCTAGAGTGTAACCACACGCCAGTTCAGGTTGAGTATCTTTGGTTGCCAGATCGTCAGAAACAGCAAGCACATCAAACTTAGAAGTTAACGGAAAGCCGATCTCCGCTAAGTCTTGCATCACAATCAGCCACTCGTTCTCTTGTAACTCACATTGCAGCCCAACAGGCACAGGGCAACGCTCATCCCATTGTTGAGTGAACGACTGATACCAAGCCGTTTCCACCTGGTAAGAGTGCACCTTTCGTTGATGAGATAATTTGGTGTTCCAGCCTTTGGGGTGTTCGGCTTTATCTGGCAGTGCGACATGCTTAACGATCACACTATTTACTGAGGTATTGTTCATCGAGGCGCTATTATCTTTATCAAAGACCAAGCGAACTAACTCGCCATATCCACCCCATAGGCGTTGAATCACTTGGACATCAAACCCTTGATGGCAACCCAGTGAAGTCGCTATTTTTTGATAAAGCTCAGGTTGATTTTGACTTGTACTCACTTGTGATTGAGCAAGATTGTTTGACGGTATTGATTGAGACATATAACTCGTTGCTATGCTTTATCGGATAGAAGATGCGACCATTGTTTTTGTCTGTTCATGTAGTGCACGACATAACTGCACACTGGAACAATTTTAAAACCAGCTTGTTCAATTTCAGGTAATACCGATTCCATCATCACCTTGCCAAAGCCCTTGCCTTGCAGTTCATCAGGGATACGAGTCGAAGTAATATGTAGCACGTCTCCATCCTTCTGATACTTAACAACCGCGAACTGGTTTGGTTCTAGCTCAACCGTGATCTGGCTAGCTTGTTGGTCCCATTTTATGGCCTTCATTCTCAACTCCAGTAAATAATTGGTACGCCAAACAATAAAAGTTTGAAGTATCAGTTCCTTGTAATAGACTAACGCAAGTGCATATAAATAAAACTAAGTACTTACAAACACAATAAATAATTTAGAGTTACCTGCTTCATATAAAACTAGCAAATAAAAACATCACTCTATAAATTAATATAAAGTACTTCTGTTAAACCTAGCACGTAATAACACCTTGTTAGCAAGTTACCAATATAACTAACAGACGCATGTTGGCGCATGGAGAAACATAATGAACGCACCACTGAAGAAGCCTTTGGAGCATAATCAGGCACTTCAAGATCCTCGAAATCGCACTATTTCCACGATTAATAGTACCGATGCCCTTGCCATGATTGAACACGGCAGTGAACTGACGTTAAACGTATCGACTCCAGTTGGCACTAAATTTCTAGCGACCACGAAGTTTATCGGCACACACAGTGAGAACTGTATCTTGGTTGAAGTCCCTGAGGTTTCAAGCGATGATCTACGCTTTTTCTTCCAAGAAGGTTTTTGGATGACGGCCAGAGCTTATTCCTTAAGAGGAGAAGGCGCGCTTATCCACTTTAGATGTCAGATTCATCATAATATTGGCGAACCTTTCCCAATTTTGGTGTTATCGACCCCAAGTACGATGCAAGTGACTCAACTTCGTAAAGAAACTCGTTATGAAGTGAATTTAGACTCCAGAATCATCTTTAATGATCAGCGAATGAATTGTGAGATACGAGATCTTTCGAAAAGTGGTTGTCGCTTTGTCACATCACCCACGTCACGACCAATTCAGATCGCCGATAGAGTGTCTATCGAGATCACCCCTGGAAACTACAACGGTCCATTTATTCCTCCGCTACGAGGCATAGTGTGTAATTTGCAAAAATCGACACACTACGCACGTTACGGCGTCGAATTTGATGATGTTGGCCGTGCCAATGCGAAGAATCTACTGGGTAAACTCAAATTCGATGGCACTAAGCTTCGTCTACGTAATGCTTAAGCGTTCATCAGTTCCGATTTAACATCTATCTGAGCGCCTCTCTAAACGTCGAAAGATCAAAGAACCCAAACAAAAAACAGCCATCGATAATGTCGATGGCTGTTTCGTTTTAGCTAAATCAAAGGATAACGGTTATTTACCCGACCTTACTTAGCTAACGCGTTGAGCTATTTATAAAGCGTATTCAGCTACTTACGTAAAGCATTAAGCTTAGCTTGAGCGATACCAAAGATAGTATCGATAGGATAGCTCCCTTCATCGCTCGCCTCACCTGCCGCTTTACCCGTGAACAGCTCAATCGCTTCTGTCACATGATCAATCGCCCAGATGTTGAACTCGCCCTTTTCAACCGCTTTAACGATGTCGCTGCGCAGCATCAGGTTGTGAACGTTAGAGCGCGGAATAATCACCCCTTGCTCATTTGAACGTCCTTTGATTTCACACACATCAAAGAAGCCTTCAATTTTCTCGTTCACGCCACCAATTGGCTGAGACTCACCAAACTGGTTCATCGAGCCAGTAATCGCGATGTCTTGACGGTTCGGTTGCTTAGAAAAAGCAGACACTACCGCACAGAACTCGGCCATACTCGCACTATCTCCATCCACGCCACCATACGATTGCTCGAAGGTAATATTGGTCGTAAGCGGGACTTTCGCTGTTTTACCAAATACCGAAGAAAGATAAGCCGATAAGATCATCACCCCTTTCGAGTGAATACTGCCACCTAAGTCTACGTTTCTTTCAATATCAATCACTTCACCATCACCATAAGCGGTGGTTGCCGTGATTCGGTTTGGCGCACCGAACATATGATCGGTGGTGCTCAGTACCGAAAGCGCATTGACCTGTCCTACAGCCTGACCATCAACATGTATCAGGGTCGTACCGTTGGTAAACGTCTCCATTACACTGTCTTGCAGCCGTCCAACACGCATCTGTTGATTAGACAGTGCTTGGTCAACGTGGGTAGAACGAATCAAGTTCGATTTCGCCCCTCTCGCGACGTAGTTAGACTCACGAAGCAAGTTCGCAATATGTGCCGAATGCAGCGATAGCTTGCCTTGGTCACCGGCCTGACGTGAGCTGTGCTCAATGATGCGAGCAATCGCTTTACGATCACAATGCAGCATATTGTTGTCGTGTACGATGCTCGAAATGAAGCGTGCGTAATGCATCTCAGAATCCGCAGTACGCTTCATCTCATCTTCAAAATCGGCCGTCACACGGAACAGTTCACCAAACTCCGCATCGTAATGCTGCAGCAATTGGTAAGTGCGATAATCACCAAACAAAATGATTTTCACATCCAATGGAATCGGTTCTGGATCAAGTGATACTGCGCCCGTTAGGGTCACCTCTTTCTCTAATGAAGCGAAGCTCAGTTGACGTGAACGTAGCGCACGTTTAAGCCCTTCCCATACATACGGTTGCTCTAACACTTTCACCGCGTCCATCAGCAATACGCCGCCATTAGCTCGGTGTAAGCTGCCCGCTCGAATCAAAGAAAAATCGGTAAATACCGTGCCTTTGAATGTCGCCGTTTCGACATAACCAAACAGCGAGTGATAGTTCGGATTCTCTTCGACCACAATCGGCAGAGACTGCTCTTTTTGGCTAACAATGACGTTAACTTTGTAACGACGTGGCATTTTCTTATCCAGAGAAGCCGTCGCGATTTCAGCTTGCTCGGTGCTCTCTTCTAAGAAAATATCCGCGTTTTCGACAATATCCTTACGCAGTGCCGTGAGGTACTTTTTGATCTCTGGATATTGGCTGTAATCTTGCTTCAACTGCTTAACAAAGTGGGTAATCACATCCCTTGCTGTATCATCATTCAGCTTTTGAATTTTCTCTGTGTACGTCTCTTCAAGCTCAGTCAGCTCTCGAGAAATGGTTCGTAACCCCACTTCCAATCCATCGATGGTTTTATCGAACTGATCTTGTTCTTCCGGCGAAAGCAAATCAAAGCTCTCTTCTGTATGAAGCTCCTCGCCGTTCATTGCGACAAACTGGTAATCGCCCTGAGTGGTAATCGTTAGGTTAATACCCTTTTCTTTCGCTTCTTGGCTAATGCTTTCTAGCGCTGCTTGCTGTTTCGCTGCCAGCTGGTTTTTAAGCCTGTCTGCACGGCTAAAGTACATCTCGTTATCAAACGCAAGAGGCATACCTTTAAGCAATTTACGCATCAATTTTTCGATATCTTGCTTTAAATTGCTGCCAACGCCGCTCGGTAACTTGAGCACTTTAGGTGTACGAATGTCTTCAAAATTCGCGATGTAACACCAATCAAAAAGCTCCTCGACTTCTTGAGGGTGACGGTTGAGATAACGCAAGATCATGGTTCGTTTACCGAGACCATTGCGTCCTATCGCGTAAATGTTGTAACCCTTTTCCTTAATTGACATCGCGAACTCAACGGCTTTTTGCGCCCGTTCTTGCCCGACGATCTCGTCAATTGGAGCCAGTTCTTTGGTCGACTTGCAGGGTAGCTTCTCTAGCTCTGCTACCTGATACAGCTGTTCTGTATTGAGTCTTTGAATCGCCATGGCCGCCTCCTTAGTCCTTTATTACTTGGGTGTAGATAAAATCAGTGTAGATGTAATTTCCTATAAATTTAGTGACTTACGCAACATCGCTGTTCAACTGAACAAATAACACACAATTTGAGCCGATTATTAAGAATAAAGGGTTATTTTATTTACCAACCTAACATGTAAATGATTTTAATTTGCAATTGATAATAAATATCATTAACATTTCCTGATATTATAAATTGAGGATGTGGATATGGAAATTGAACGATGCTGGATGCACTACCTAAAAGCTGAACAGTTAATGGAACAAGGTCACTGGCCTGAAGCGCAACGCCTTTATGGTGATGTTCTCAATTCTCTTCCTCACCACATCCAAGACGCGGCGTACCAAAGCGACATCAAACCCTGTCAGTTTGCTTGTCTATTGGCAGGGCTAAGAGACGCAAGCGTAGCTCAATCAGAAATTCTTAACCGTCAGGGGCTACAACAGCAAGCCTTCGACACATTGAATCAGTCTTACGCGCTGATGCAGTTTATCTCTTTAGAAAGCACTGAACTGATTCAACGGACTTATTCACTACTGGAGAAGCAAAGTGAAGATCTACTCAATCACTTGATCGCTTTTTGCAGTGCTCAGCGCAGCTCACATTGGATGCTTGAGTTAGAACAAATTCAGCGTGCTCATCACCATTTTGGGCAGTTAAAAACAACGTCAGAAGTTCAATCTTCACCTAATGTCTTAAATTGATAAGGATATATCATGTCGGACCGGGCCATTCTCAAAGTCAATAACCTCTCCGTTAGCTTCACAACCAATGATGGAATCATTGATGCGGTTAAAAAGGTTAACTTTACCCTTAACTCCAGCGAAACCTTGGCCATTGTTGGTGAGTCGGGTTCAGGTAAATCAGTCTCTTCCAACGCACTGATGCGTTTGCTTCCTGATAACGCCATTATTGACCCTCAATCTCAAATAGAGTTTGAAGGGCAATCGATACTAGAAAAAACAGAACGCCAAATGCAGTCGATTCGGGGTGATAGAATCGGCATGATCTTTCAAGAGCCGATGACCTCTTTGAACCCATATCTGCGTGTAGGCATTCAAGTAGCTGAGGCCATCATGTGTCACCGTAAGGTCTCGAAGTCGAAGGCCAAACAACGCGTACTTGAGCTATTTGAGCTTGTTCATCTGCCAATGCCAGAGCAAGCCTACACTAAGTATCCTCACGAGTTTTCTGGTGGTCAGCTGCAACGCATCATGATTGCAATGGCCTTGATTAATGAACCCGACATTTTGATTGCCGACGAACCGACTACGGCATTGGATGTGACGGTTCAGGCGGAAGTGCTCTCTTTGATCAAAGAGATTCAAAGCAAGATGGGCATGGCGATTTTGTTCATTACCCATGACCTTGGTGTAGTAAAACACTTCGCAGACCGTGTTCTGGTGATGTGTAAAGGTGAACTGGTCGAAGAAGGAGTGACTCAAGCCTTATTCGAAAACCCAAGACACGATTACACACGCATGCTGATTAACTCGATTCCGAAAGGTGCTAAGGTTCCTGTTGAGGCATCAGCCCCAGAGCTATTGTGTGCGGACGACATCCGAGTTCAATTCTTGGTTAAATCACATTTTATCAAGAGCAAAAATCAGTACTTCGAAGCCGTCAAAGGCATTTCGCTAAATCTTAAACAAGGCGAAACCTTGGGTATTGTGGGTGAATCCGGATCAGGGAAATCAACACTGGGACGAGCGTTAATCGGCTTGCTACCAAGTACCGGACGTATTGTTTATAAAGGCCAAGATGTCAGTTTATTAACCGACAAAGAACGCCATAAACTCAAGAAAGATGTACAAATGGTGTTCCAAGACCCTTATGGTTCTTTGTCACCACGTATGACAGTTGGGGAAATCATTACCGAAGGCTTAACGGTGCATCAACCTCAACTATCTAAGAAAGAACGATTGGAACGAGCACGTAAAGCGCTGATTGAAGTACGTCTAGAACCTAATTCAATTAACCGCTATCCACATGAGTTCTCGGGCGGGCAAAGACAACGTATCGCGATTGCTCGTGCGCTGATTCTTGAACCTTCTTTTATCTTGCTGGATGAACCAACGTCAGCACTCGATCGCTCAGTACAACTGACCGTGATTGACCTGTTGAAAGACATTCAAACCAAGCACAACATCGGTTTCCTTTTCATCAGCCATGACCTTTCGGTAGTGAAGGCACTTTCGGATCGTGTTTTAGTGATGCAGAAAGGGGAAGTGATGGAAGAGGGCTCTGCAGAAGAGATTTTCAACAACCCAAAAAATGACTACACCAAGAAATTGATTGAGGCGTCATTCGACTTAGAAAATAAATCGAAAAAAAATGCCGCTTAAATTGAACTAATTAACATTAACAGCGTCTTATAAGTACATTCTGAATAATCTCCTAATGGATTGAAATCTAGAATGGATATAGCAAAACTGGTTTGGCCGCCAAAAGAGAAATGTCGCATGGATGCGACATTTTTCGTTTCTGGAAGGAAATAATCGCCCAAAGGCCTTAGTCACTTCACTACATCGGACTGTTCTCTTCTAACGATACAAAGACTTAGTCGACTCTCTAACAATTAGATCAATGGGTGGCAGCCTTGCTTCATGCCTCTCGCCAGATAACAGGTTCAAAATCGACTGAGCACACACTCCACCAATCTCTTCAATCGGTTGTCTTAATGTCGTTAACGCTGGCGTGAAATACTTCGACGTTGGCAAGTCATCAAAGCCAATCACCGACACATCTTCTGGCACTTTATAACCGTGATCATGCAATGCCTTAATCGCGCCGTAAGCGGTTTGATCATTGGCTGCAAATAAGGCAGAGAAGTGAACCTTAGATTCAATCAACTCTACCGTTTTCTCATAACCAGATTCACTACTAAAATCGCCCTGCTTGACCAGTTTTGGCATCACCTTAATACCGGCCTCTTGAAGTGCTTTCTTATAGCCTTCAAAGCGATTACCTGCATCAGGCTGGCTTGATAACCCCTTGATGTGAGCAATATTCACATGTCCTTGTTGCAGTAAATGTAGGGTTGCCATATAGCCACCCAACACGTTGTCGATATTGATGGAGCGGACATTATTCTCAACAAAATCGTAGCCAACCATCACGATAGGGATGTCTTGTGCATACTTAGCAATCTCTTCCTGCGTAATGCTTCCTGTCACGATGATCATGCCATCCACGTTACTTTTCGCCAGATACTCCAACGCGTGCATTTCTAACTTTTTCTGCCAATGCCCTGTTGCGATCACTAATGAATAACCTTGAGCAATCAGCGTTTTTTCCATGTCGTTAAGGATACGACTGGTGTAGGGGCTATCAGGGTGTTGCACCAAGACACCAATAGTGAGCGAGCGTCGGTTGGTGTTTTCTTGCATTTGGAAGTTAGGTTTGTAGCCCGTGTCTTTAATGGCTTGCTCAATGTTTTGGCTTTTATCATCCGACACATAAGTGGTTCGATTAAGGAAACGAGACACGGTGCTGGGAGAAACACCAGCCAGTCTTGCTACATCGTATACTGTTGTTTTTTTTGTTTTAGTGCGCATCTCGATACCCTAATCAAGTGACATTCGGGGAGCTTTAAGCTCCCCATCAGTTTCAACCTGCATACCACTGCTTTCGTTGAAAATCGTGTCATTAAGTTAATACATGTAGGCGAAGATCATCCCCGGTCTGAAGTAGCGACCAGCCGTGTATTTCAAGCCAGTACTCAGTAGCCATTTGTGCAGGCTAGCCAGCTTTTCTAACGGGATTTCACCGCTCAACATTTTAACAAAATTATCAGTATCTTTCGTCAATGTTGGGTTGATACGACCGTCAGACAGCACACAGTTTTGATATTTAAGTACACTTAGCCAGTTTTTCGCATCATTTTGCGACAATTTAAATGCTTCTATAAGATCTTTCTCATTGACAGACACAGAGCAATTGAACCCCTCTGGCGCTGCAAATGGAATTTTCGAATAGTCATAGAGTGCGGTATACACGGTATCCATCAATGTTTCTGCTTGCTGCGATTTACCCGCTAAGTTCAACGCTGTTGCCACACTAAACTGAACACCAATCCACACATCTTGTGCCTGAAATGCTTCATGTGGAGAGCCATCGGCTAACGTCATATTCGCAACACCCAACTCAGGACTGTTAATTTCGAAGTTATGCTTATAAACATAGTCCAATGCGCGTTGGATATTTTCTTGCGGGAAAATACCTTCTAAACCGATGAGCTTAAGGTAGCTGTCGGCCAACAAAGCATCGCCAAAGCTGTTGTCGGAATCTGGCACTAAATCTAAGTATTCTTGTGTAAAAGCTTGTGGCGCGGTCTCACTCAGCAAGCGTTTCTTAGAGACTCTTTGAGATACTTTACTGATGTTGATGGAGGTATCCGTTTCATTTAGATAGGTATTGAGCGTGTTTTTGTCAGCAATCGCATCACCCGTCAAAATCAGACCTAAGGTTTCCAGTGCTTGGTAGCCTTCACCCGTTAAATGCTTGGCTTGAACGGGAGTGACGAAGAAGTGGTAATAGCCTTCTTTTTCATCCCACAAGCTTTGCTCAACCGTCGCCAGCGCCTTTTTTGAGCGCGTTAAGTAGCCTGCGGCTAGTTCGCTTTCATTCATCAATTTTGCAAGTTCGCTTGCCGCTTGTAGACCAGCTACCCAAAGGCTCGCGCAGTAAATAGAGATGCCGTGAGACGCAAGGTTATCGAAGGTATCGTCTGTGCCACGGGTTAGCGGTAAATCATCGCCTTCAGCAATCAAGTTCGATAAGAAATCGATGCTTTCAGTTACGGCTTGCCAGCACTCTTTAACCACTGAAATATCTTGGGTGTTTTGATAGTGACGGTACACCATCAGAATGTACTTCGGCGCTAAGTCCTTCCATTCTTTCACGTTGTGCCAACTGTAAGCGTCTGGCTGGATGTCGAATGGGCTGCCCAAGTCGTGGATTACCGCACCTCGAATGGCGCGCACGCCTTGGTACTTGTCATCAATCAATTCGGCATTAGGCGTCGCTTCGTATTCCCAGTATCGGCGCTCGGTAAAGTCTTCCGCCAAAATGGCTTTCGAGAACTCTTTCATCACACAGCCATCAAGCTCAGGCAACAAATATAGCAGTGAGAATGAGCCGTAGAAATACACGTCCAGCGAGTTAAAGAATGGGTAGTCGACACACTCTTTCACCAAGAACTTATCTTCTTTATCCCATACCGTTGATTCGGCTAGGAAGGACAATGAGTTCATTGCCATCGTCGCATAACGCAATGCCGATTCTGGCTGCGATATCTTGCTTTGAGCTTGCTCTAAGAAGGACGTTTGTTGCTCGACGATCTGTTGCTCAATCGCTTCTAGCTCTGGTAATACATCTTCTAACATCGGCAGAGCCGGCTTCGCTTGCGGGTAAAACTGCGTGTAAGCCTTATCTGAATACCAGCCATTAAGCATGACTTTGCTGTGCGCCATTACCTGTGCAAAACGCAGATCAACAGACTCACCCGCTTCCAATTCAACCTGAACCACCACCAATGCGCTCAGAGCTTCACGCCCTGTGTAGATACCGGTTTGGAACTCAGTGTTTGTGCGGCCTGTTTTCAGTGCGAACTCGGTTTGTTGAGCACTCTTAGAGGTGTAAAGCGTTGGCTTAACAGAAATCGAGACCTTGCCAGATTCCGTCAAATGGTTATCCGCTTGAACACCAAACACCACCTCGCCTTCAATATCGCTCTGATAAGGCGATTGGCTAGAAAGCTGAACACCCGTAAAACTGTGACTTTCGCCTTTTAAGTTAACCACTTCATGCTGCTGAGCGATCGGATTTTGAGATAAGGTACAAGCCGAATCTTGAATGCCATCACGACCTTTTTGATAAGTTGAACCAATCAAGTTTTGTAGCGGTTGAGCAAGCGTAACAACTCGAGTTTGCGCTGAATTATTGGTTAATTCGAAGTGATTCCAGTGCATCGGTAATGAACAAAGGCGTTTGTTCTCTTTAACGATCGGAGATACTACCTTTCGCTTTATATTAATATCTTCGAAGCTGCTGTATTTATATTCAGCTAATGGATACAAAGCTTGATATTCTATATCGCTGCCATTAACACTATCTATATCATTATTATCATCATCGGTAAGTGATAATAACTTCGTTGTATCATTTGTTAATAAACCATTAAAGAAATCTAAGGCGACATATAATTGACAAATTGTTGAACCAGAATCTTCTTCAATCAACAATTGAGTCTTATTTGAAAATTCAACGTTCCACTTTGTAAAGTTAGCTTTATTTTCTTGGTAGAAGCGACCATTTTTTAATGCTGCTCGAATCAGGTTAATCGCATTCGATATGTTTTTGCTTTCGATCTTCTTGCCATCGAACAAGGCAGGATAAAAGTTTAGGTGTACGCTCAGCTCTTGCTCATCAATGACTTGCAGCGTATCGATGGTCGGCACATTCATCACCGACGCATAAAAATCATTAAAATTAATAACTTGCTCTGAACAATCAACAAATATTCCTGGAATAAAGCTGAAATTGGGTGTTTTCCCGTTTGGCGTCAGTGTAAATGTGTTACCAATTCCGCCCACCGCCATACCGGTATTTTCTGGTGTGGTAGAAATTGGCGTGTACCAAGGTTGAATAAATTCAACTGCATCACCTTTTTTACATAAGTGTTCCGAATTTCCTGAGTAGCTCGTATATGGAATTTTATTATTCATTTTAAAACCGCCATTGAATATTTTTTTCTTCTTGTTAATATCTTTTTAAAATGGAGACATCAACATGTTTAAAATTATAAATGAAAAATTTGGAAATATTGACTCAGTCACATTAATAAACCACCAACATGGTATAGAACTTCAAATAATCAATGGATTTGGTGCTGTTATTAATAAATATACCGTAAATAACAGTCCATTCTCTTTTATTTGTGGTTATCAGAATTATGATGAACTGATCAACCAACATCCGTTCTTTTCCCGCAGTGCTAAATTATTCCCTTTTCCAAACCGTTTAAACTTAGGTCGTTACAGTTTCGATAACCAAAACCATCAACTCCCAGCTAACTTTCCTTGGTCTGATCACGCCGTACACGGCCTGCTCTACAACCAACCTTTTTCAATCACAAACAGCGTAGCCACTGAAGAATCCGCTAGTGTGACATTGCAGTATCAAACGTCATCTTTGCATCCTGCTTTCCCGTTTGCGTTCAACCTTGAAGTCACCTTCACTGTCGATATCACGGGTAAACTCACTTCCTCAACGACCGTCTCTAATCTTGGTGATTCTGCATTCCCATACGGTGATGCTTGGCACCCTTATTTCTCACTCGGCACTGAGCTAGCACAATGTGGACTCGCTATGTCGCCTTGCTCTGAGGTCATACACGAAAACGACCTACCCAATGGCGAAAAACACGCTTTTGACCGTTTGTCTTTGGAGGATTCACTCACCAATCAAAGCTTAAATCACTGCTTTGAATTTGATTCCAAGACAACCAATCAACTTGCGTTTACGCGCTCAGATTCGTCTGCCGCAATTCGCTATCAACAAGATGCAAGCTACCCATTCGTTCAGCTGTACACGCCGACTAGCGAACAAAGTATTGCAATAGAACCAATGACTTGCCCAGCTGATGCATTCAATAACCAGATAGGCTTATTGACGCTTAGCCCGAACCAATCTCAGACCTTTACTTGGCAATGCCAAGCCAGCTATCAACCACAGTGATGCAACCAAAATAAAGCGACACTAAAGAGAAACCAAAAAGCAATAAAGGGCGCATAAAGCGCCCTTCTCTTTGTTAACCTAAAATCACCTCGATGGTGTGCTCACCAGATGTAAACACTGGCGCCTTGTTACCTGAAATCAGGTCACCATTCACCTTCATCTCAACCACACCTTTACATACGTTATTCGGGTTCGTGACATGAATATGGTATGTCGCACCACGGAACTGACGGCGGACTTTGAATTCAGGCCACTCAGCCGGAATACATGGATCCACCAGCAAGCCATCCACTTCAGGGCGAACACCCAGAATCCATTGCGTACCCGCAACGTATGTCCACGATGAAGTACCTGAAAGCCATGCATTTCGGCCTAAACCAAATTGCTTATGTTCATCACCCAAAATATTTTGTGGGTAGCAGTAAGGCTCAGATTCGAAGGTATCGATGTCGTCGTTCTTAGAAGCTGGGTTGATTTGACGGTAGTACTCATAAGCACGCTCACCGTTGCCCATTTTCGCTTCTGCGATCATCACCCAAGGGTTAGAGTGCAGGAAGATACCGCCGTTCTCTTTTGCACCTGGTGGGTAAGTTGAAACACCACCTAGCTGCGGATCAAAGCCGTTGTAACCCGGTGTTGAAAGCTTAATGCCATTCGCTGTATTCAGCTTGTTGTAAACCGAATCTAGAGCTTGAGTTGCGCGTTCTTGAGTCGCGAAACCAGAAATTACGGGCCAGCTTTGACCGTTGGTGTAAATCTGCCCTTGCTCATTTTTATGAGAACCGATTGGCAAACCTTGCTCATCAAAGTAACGAACAAACCATTCGCCATCCCAGCCGCATTCATTGACTGTACTCTGCATCTGTTGGTACTGATCGTTAAACTTAGCCGTCAGTTGCGCTTCACCACGCAACTCACACAAGTCCAACATGTCGAGCAGTGCTTTGCCGTACATGTTCGCCACCATCATCGACTCAGCACCCGTTGGCAGGTTTACCGTGTCGTTCCAATCAGCAAAACCTAATAACGGTAGGCCGTGCTCACCAGTATTGGTGTAGGTAAATTCAATCGCGCGGCACAGGTGGTTCCAAACCGTTCCAGTTTCAACTGGGTTGCCCGCTTTGTCTTTTTGATAGAACGGGATCTCTTTATTCAAGAAGTCTGCATTGCCCGTTTCTTTCACATATTGCGTCACCGCGTAGATGATCCACAGGTGATCATCACCGTAGTAATCCGGGCGATCTTCCTCTTCACGAGAGTCACCCGCGTTCGCTTCCATCGTTGATGGGAAGAACTGATGCATCGCAGAACCGTTGGTGTTTTGTACAGACAGCAGACGCTCAATGAACTCACGCGCTTCTTCTGGCATGTGAGTAATCACACCCAAGGTATCTTGAGAAGAATCACGGAAACCGATACCACGAGCACCATAGCCAAGCTGATACAGAGACAGGTAACGAGACCAGTTTTTGGTTGTGTGACACTGACGTGGGTTATGTACGTTCAGCATCGAGTTCATTGCCGGATCTGGCGTTTCAACCTGAACCGCTTGTAGGTAACCATCCCAATGTTCAGCCAGTTCAGCGAAAGCAGAATCGACCACTTGATGGTCACGATATTTAGCCAATAGAGGCAATGCTGATTCTAGACTCTGTTCTTGCGCGATTTGTACAATCGTACGTTCGGTCTGCTCTGGAGATAACCAACCTAGACGCAGGTTCAGTGCACCAATGTTGTCGCCACGCAAACACTCGGTGTTGCCTAATTCATCATTGTTTAGTGCTTCTGGCGCTGCCCATGTACCGTAGCCCAAATTACCTAGGAACGATTGGCGATCACCATCAAAAGACGTCGCAGGGCGATCCGCTGTCATCAGGTTCACCGCGTAGTCACGCTTCATGAAAGCATACTGCTCAAGCACGGTATGCCCCGACTCTTGTTGGTGTGCTTTTAGCGTCATGGTTTGTGGAACCCAGTCCGCATTGAGTAGCTGTTTAAGCGCATCGAAGTGTGTGAATTCATACACAGGTACCACATCAACGTGCAGTGCTTTGTCTGAAATGTTGGTTACTTTTATATCTTGTAGCAGTACTTGGTCAGCTTTTGGTACGAAGAACGTCGCTTCACAACGCACACCAAACGCTTCTGCAATGATGGTTGTGTATGACAAACCGGTGTGGTTTTCAAACTTATCCAACGGCTTTAAAGTTGGCGTGTAGAAAGGTGAGAATACTTCCACGTTGCCCTCTTCATCACGTACCTTGAGGTACATTGTTGAACCTTTAAAATCTGAGTTTGGCAGTTGAGCAATGTACTTAGTGATACGGTTGAGTGCAGGATCGCCCTTACACAACAGGACGCCACCGTTGCTATCTACAATGCCACCGAAATCTAATGTGCCGACATAGTTACACCATTTGATCGGTGTACACGGTGTGGTTGCTACGTATTCTTTGTTTTTATCGTCAAAATATCCGAATTTCATCATCACTATCCCTAGCCCCTCCCAAATCAGGAGGAGCCAAAACAATTTGTCGTAAGTTGGTTGGTGTCAGCTCAATGACTGATTTAAATTGGACTAGCTAGCTCGCTAGCGAGTTCTCACTTAGAGCATCGAACAAGTGGAATGCATCCAAATCCAAGTAAAGCGTCAGATCTTTTACATCCACTTCAGCCGCTTGGGTTTCAACCATCAGCGGTTGACCGCCAATTTCTGTTTTCAGAAGAATGCTTGCGCCCAGTAATTCCTTGTCTTTGATTTTCACAGGGAATGGCAGCACGCGGTCGTGATCAACTTGCTCGGCACGTAGGTGAATGTCTGTTGGACGAACACCAAAATGCAGCGCTAGGTTTTTAGATGCCAGAGACTTAAAGCGCTCAGGCAGTGGGATATGAACATCGCCAATTTCGACGAAGTACTCGCCTTCTTTTTCAATCAGTTTTGCTTCCAACATGTTCATTGACGGGTTACCAATGAATTGCGCGACAAACTTGTTTGCAGGACGCTGGAACACCTCGGTTGGTGTACCAACTTGAGCAACATAACCGTCTTTCAGGATCACGATGCGATCCGCCAGTGTCATCGCTTCGATCTGATCGTGGGTTACGTAGATCGTAGTGGTTTTAAGCTCGCGGTGTAGGTGTTTGATCTCTTCACGCATCACGCCACGAAGTTTTGCATCTAGGTTGGATAACGGCTCATCAAACAAGAAAACCTTAGGCGTACGAACCATCGCACGGCCCATTGCCACACGTTGACGTTGGCCACCAGAAAGCTCTTTTGGCTTACGGTTCAGTAGCGGGTCAAGCTCTAGCATTTTCGCTGCTTTTAGCACTTCTACGTCGATTTCTGCTTTTGGCATGCCCTTCAGTTTTAGCGCAAAGGCGATGTTCTCGTACACCGTCATATGTGGGTACAGAGCGTAGCTTTGGAATACCATCGCCAAGTCACGGTCTTTCGCGTCGACTTTATTCATCAGCTTGCCGCCAACCACGATGTCACCAGAACTGATGCTTTCAAGGCCAGCAAGCATGCGTAGCGTTGTCGATTTACCACAGCCAGATGGGCCAAGGAAAACCACGAACTCACCGTCTTCAACCGTAAAATCAAACTCTTTGACGACTTCAACATCACCGAATGATTTTTTGATGTTCTTAAATTCTACTTTAGCCATTATCTGTTCTCCTCAGCGCGCTCTAGCAGCATATTTCGGTACGCAATTGCGCTCTGTTTCAATGTTCTTTCTTGGGTGGTGTAGTCAACATGGACAATGCCGAAACGCTGGCAGTAGCCGAATGCCCACTCAAAGTTATCCATCAGGCTCCAAGCGAAGTAACCGTCGACTTTCACACCCGCTTCAACCGCGTTGTGAACCGCTTCGATGTGACCTTGGAAATAACGAACACGTTGGTCATCCATCACTTGTCCGTTAACACGCTCGTCGTTGCCTGCAGCACCGTTCTCTGTGATGTAGATAGGCGGCATGTTTTCGTAACGAGCATCCAGTCTTACCAATAAATCGGTTAAACCTTGTGGGTTAATTTCCCAGCCAATGTAAGTGTGTTCAGCATCTATTTGCTTCACCGATTCAATATCGCCGTTCTCGTTGAACCGAGCGACATTGCGTGTGTAGTAGTTGATACCGATGTAATCGACCGGTGCGCTGATGATGTCTAAATCACCTTCAAGGATCATCGGCATGTTCATCGCTTGGCGTTCTACCACCAATTGTGGGTACTCGCCTTTTAATACTGGATCGATGAACCAGTGGTAGTTCTCGGCTTCGCAGTAGTCTGCTGCCGCTTGGTCTTGTGGCGTCAGCGGGTAAGCAGGCGTCGCGTTGAATACCACACCATGCTTAGCATGAGGCGCATTGTTACGAAGGATCGGCATAGCCAAACCGTGTGCCAGCATTAGGTGGTGAGATGCTAGGTAGCCCTCTTTTTCGCCCTTGATACCTGGTGCGTGTTCGCCCCAACGGTAGCCTAGGAATGCAGACACAAACGGTTCATTGAGCGTGGTGTACACGTCAATGTTATCGCCAAAGTACTTACTCACCACTTCTGCGTATTCTGCGAATTTGTAAGACGTTTCTCGGTTTAGCCAGCCGCCTTTATCTTCAAGGTATTGCGGAAGATCCCAGTGATACAGCGTCACATACACCTTCATGCCACGAGCATGACACTCATCGATGATCTGACCGTAAAACTCTAGACCTTGCTGGTTCACGACACCGTCTTGTGGCAGGATGCGCGGCCATGCAATAGAGAGACGGTAAGCATCAACGCCTAAGCCTTGAATCATCTCGATATCTTGTTGCCATAAGTGGTAGTGGTCACACGCCACATCACCATTGTCGCCGTTATCGACCTTGCCCGGCGTCTTACAGAAAGTGTCCCAGATAGACGGTGTACGACCGCCCTCTTCAACGCCGCCTTCAATTTGGTATGAAGATGTCGCGACACCGAATACAAATTCCTTACTGCGTAACTTTGAATCACTTGGAAGTTGATATTTATTCATTGTTATAACCCTTAAACCTAACCTTTGACTGCGCCGGACGTTAAACCACTGATCATCTGTTTCGATGCGAACAAGTAAGTAATCACGAGCGGTAAAATAGAAATTGTGGTACCTAGCATTACCGCGCCCCATGGCGTATTCGGAATACCTTGAACACTTCGAAGTGCTTGCGTAATAACATAGTTATCTGGGTTGTTTAGTACCACGAGAGGCTGCATGAACATGTTCCAGAAGAAAACGAACTGCACGATAGCCAATGTTGCGAGTGCAGGCTTCATCAGTGGCAGTACCACACTCCAGTACGTTCTGAACTCGCCAGCACCATCCAATTTCGCTGCTTCAAGTAGCTCTTTTGGAATCGATGCAATCACGTGCTGACGCATCAAGAAGATACCAAATGGTGTGGTGGTGAACGGTAGCCATACCGCCATGTGGTTATCCAACAAGCCTAAGAATTTCACGATCATGAAGTAAGGGATCAAGCTAAGCACAGGCGGAATTGCCATTGAGCCAACCAGCATACCGAACAACACGTTCTTACCGCGGAACTTAAACACAGCAAACGCGTAGCCACCCATGCTACAAAACAGCAGCGAGATGGTGGTGCCTAAGAAAGCCACGTAAATCGAGTTAAACATCGCTTTCCAAAACGGCATGATTTCAAGCAGTTTGGCGTAGTTAATCGCCAGGCTATCGCCAATCGCAAAGCTAATGCCCGTACCGAAAATCTCAGAACGGTCACGCGTTGATAGCAGTGCCGACCATACAAATGGAAAGACTGTAATTAGCGCTGAAACAACCAGTAAGATACCTAGCATGACCATCAAGATCTTAGTCAGAATGAACATGCTGCGTTCGCTTGGTATCAGTCCACTTAGTGGTGAGGTATTTGTCTTAATTGATGTCGACATCTTAATGTTCCCCTAAGCCTTTCTTACCGAAGAGTAAAAATTGAACCAATGTACAAGTCGCGATGAGTGCAAACAGTAACCACGAGATAGCAGATGCTGTACCCATTTCTAGCCATTCCCAACCCACTTTGTAGAGGTACATCGAGATAGTTAAACCAGATTGGCCAGTACCACCTGTACCACGTGTTAGTACGAACGGTTCTTCAAACATTTGCAGGTTACCGATGATGGTCATCGTGATAGCAAAGAAGATGAATGGACGAATCATTGGTAGTGAAATGTTCCAGAAGCGGCGGAAGGCATTGGCACCATCCATACGTGCAGCTTCTAAGATGTCTTTAGGAATCGTCATTAAACCCGTGGTGTAAAGGACGATGTTAAAACCGGTGTATTTCCAGAAAACCATGATTGCAATAGACGGCTTCACCATAGTGGCATCGTCTAACCAACGGATTGGTTGAAAATCGTTAACCCAAGCGAATGCCCAACCAAACAGCGTGCTATCGGCCAGAGCCATCAGCGTTTGGTTAATAATTCCTGAGTTAGGAGAGTACATATTGAAAAAAATCAGTGACGCTGCGACCGTTGATGTAATGAACGGTAGAAAGTACGCCGATGTTAGCCAGTGACGCATACGGTCACCCATTGAAACCAACATGTAAGCCACTGGAATAGCGACTAAGTGCTGAGCCACGCCTGAAGTGATTGCTAGCCAAAGCGTGTTCTTCAATGAACGCCATAGCCATGGGTCCGTTAAAGCAATGTGATAGTTCTCAAAACCAACGAACTCCATCGCATCCATGCCTCTTACTGGGTTCCACTCGTGGAACGACAGGTAAACAGAGAACAACAGCGGGAAGATCCCAAATACAGAAAAAATGATCAGAAACGGCAGAAGAAATCCATACGGTGTAAGCGCTTTCAAATTTAGACGAGAAAAAAGGCTTTTGTCCGCAGGTTCTATCGTTGTGCTCGCTGTATGATTCATAGTAACGACCTCTTAAAAAGGAAGCGCGTTATCCACGCTTCCTCACTTACTTAAAGTAAAAACAAATTAAAGATTACGCGTGCGACGCTTGATTAGACGCTCTGCCTCTTTAAGCGCAGTCTTGATGTCTTTGCCTTCATCAAGTACTTCCATCAATGCGTTCTCTAAGATAATAGAACGTGCAACGTGGTCGCCTTGTGCTGGAGAGACTGGTTTGATGTTCTGTGCCACTTCAGCAAACAGTAGACGAGCTTTTTGCCCACCTAGGAATTCCATCTCTTCTTGGAAAAGCTCATCGTCATACGTGGTGATGTTCGCAGGGAAAGCAGCAATCGTTTCGAAGTGTTTAAGCTGTACTTCACGATCCGTCGTCATGTATTCAATAAGCGCCCAAGCTTCATCTGGGTTTTCTGATTGAGTTGGGATAGATAGGAATGAACCGCCCCAGCTGCCGTAGATACCATCAGGTAGGTTTTCTACTGCCCACTTACCTTTAGTTTCAGGAGCAATCCAGTTGTTTAGGTGACCAAGAAGCCAAGCGCCAGAAAGTTGAGTTGCAAATGTGCCGTTGCGGAAGCCTTCGTACCATTCGTTAGACCAAGCCAGAATGCGACCGTCTAAGCCTTTGTCGCGAATCTCTTTTGCTACTTCAAAAGCGTGAACAAAACGCTCTGATGTCACGACTGGGTTGCCATCTTTATCGAAGTACAGACCTTCACCTTCAGGAACCGTCGTAAAGATAATCGCTTGTGCCACGTCGGCTGCCGAAGCGATAAGTTGTACGTTTTGCTCTTTCAGTTTTTCACCAGCAGCGATGTATGAGTCCCAATCTTTGATTGCGTCTTCTACATTAATGCCTGCTTTTTCGAATACGTCAGTGCGGTAGTACATAACGCCAGGACCAAGGTCGACAGGGATTCCGTACATATCGCCATCAGCGCCTTTGCCCTGTGCCCATGCGTAAGGTGCGAATCGTTCTTCGTACTTATCTGCACCGTAGTTTTCAGACAAGTTAACTAGGCCGCCAGAACCCACGAATGGACCAATTTTCTCAACGTCCACAACAATCACATCACCCGCACCAGAACCCGTTGCAAGGTTCGTTGTCAGTTTCGTGTGGTGGTCACCGTGGTTGTTCATAAGGTAATCAACTTTGATACCCGTTTCCTTTTCGAAATCAGGCAGTAATACCTTCAGGCTGCTATCGAAATCAGGGAAACCGTCGAAACGAATTTCTTTGTCTGCTGCATTTGCAGCTGTTGTACCTAATCCTAAAGCAACCGCGCATGAAAGCGCTAAGGTCTTAAATTTCATGTTCTATCCTTAATATTTTTATAGGGTAACTGGTAAATCCGATACCGAGTTTCTAGTGACCAACGTCGGCAGCAATTTAAAGTTCACGTCATGTTTTATTTTCTTTAGCTTTTGCAGAGTGAGCTGCACAGCTTCAATGCTCATCTCTTCAATTGGGAAATTAATGGTGGTCAAACTAGGGGTCAGATAGCGCGCGAAGATGGTGTTATCGAAGCCCACCAGTGATACATCTTTCGGAACTGACAGCCCCTCTTGATGCAGCACCTCAAAGGCGCCAAATGCCATGTGATCATTCGAAGCAAATACTGCGGTGAAATGACACTTACGATTCATCAGCTTCTTCATAGCACTGATGCCCGTCTCTTCAGTAAAGCCCGCTTCCGAGACTAAGGCTTCATCGTATGGCACACCCGCTTCTTCCAAGGCCTTTCGATACCCCTGCAAACGCCCCCTAGCGTCTGCTTTATCTAAAGGCCCGGTAATACACGCGATATCTGTATGTCCCTTTTGCAAAAGATATTGAGTAGCGAGTAGCCCCCCGACTTCGTTATCAATATCAATGCAACTCATCGCCATTTCTGGGATGAAGCGGTTAATTAAAACCACAGGGGTCCCCTGTTCTTCCAATTCAATTAAATAATCATCACTGAGCAATTGAGTATGAAGAATCAAAGCATCAACACGACGCCCCAGCAGAAACTCCACAGACTCGCGCTGCCCTTGTTCGGTGTTCGAACCCGCTGTAACGACAGCGTGGTAACCAAAGCGGCGTAGGTTTTCTTCTATGCAATGCAAGATGCCTGAATAGAAAGAACCGCCAAGTTCTGGAACAACAACGCCCACACTACCGGTACGACTTGATGCCAAAGCTTGAGCGATAGAGTTCGGGCGATAACCCAATTCTTTGATCGCTTTTTCAACCTTTAATTTCTTGTCATGACTGACTCTGCTAGTGCCATTAATAACTCTAGACACTGTCGCCTGAGACACACCTGCATGTTCTGATACGTGTTTAATTGTCGCCACTCGAACCTCGATACTTCATTAGCTTGTAACCGCTTACAAAACGATTATTAAAGAAAGGCGTCTTGGTTGAAGTGAGTGTCATCACACTAAAGTTGGAGGTGAAAAGGCCAGTTGTGGAAATCATGAAAGCGCTTACAGATTCGCTTCACGCCATGAAACTATTTCATGAGATTATTGTTCATATTATCAAGATGACGTTCGATTACTTGCTCGTCAGATCAAACAAGTACGCCAAAATCCATTTTTTGAAAGCGTCATTTGTTGATGAATCCGCCGCTGAAGGCAATATACACGGGGAAAGTGGCCTTGTTATTTCAATGGCCTTTCGAAATTGTATGAGAACATTTCATCTCATGAGCACTCACATTAATGCTTCGTTGACCCGACACAAAAATGCCCAGCAAAAAGCTGGGCATGGAATCATTAAGACTCAGATAGATGTCTAATCCTTATTTTCATATGGCTTCGGTAACTTAAACTCTTGAGTCAGTGAGAATTGCTGTTGCGACATGATTTCTAATTGCTGACCGTGGGAAAAGAGGACCTGTGAACGTTGGGAGTTTTCTTCTGCCAATTCATGTATCTGGCTGATGCTTTGCGTCACTTGAGACGCAACAATTTGATGCTCTGTGGTCGCCGTTGCGATCTGATGGCTTCTTTGTTCGACTTCATTGAGCAAACCATACACGGTCGATATGGATTGATTCACTTCACCCGTTTGTTCAACACATTGCGCCATATCTGCAACGCACTGATTGATTTGTTCAACAGCCAATTTAGAGCTGTTTTGAAGCCGTTCAATTTTATGGTGAATCTCTTGTGTTGATGCATTGGTTTTTGCGGCTAACACTCTCACTTCGTCGGCGACCACAGAGAACCCTCGACCTTGCTCGCCAGCACGAGCGGCTTCAATGGCTGCGTTCAATGCCAACAAGTTAGTTTGCTCTGAAATACCGGAGATCACATCAAGAATAGAACCAATGCTGGCACTCTCTTTCTCAAGTTTGTCGATTGTGCTTGTTGATTCTGCCAACTTACTTTCCAAAACGCCCATTAGGTCAACATTCTTGCCCATGGTTTGTTGCCCTGTGCTTGAACTGGTGACAGCCGATGTCACCAGTGTCAGTGTTTGGTTGGCCGCTTGAGTTATTTCAGTCACGGAACATTCGATCTGTTCCATCGCAGTTGCCACCATTACGGTTTGATTGGTTTGGTCTAACATCGCCTCACGCAATGAACCACTGGTACTTTGATTATCTAGAGACGCTTCTTTTAAATGCAGCGATGATTGGTGCATGTTTTCAATCACGTGTGTTAAGTGGCTGATCACCAAATTGACCTTGTCGCTCACTAAACCGAATTCATTATTGGCTTGATATTGAACCTGAGAACTTAGGTCTTTGTTGGCGACTTGGTCTAACGCACCTTGTACCAACTTACTTGGCTTACGGATGCCTTTTGCGATATTAACGCCTATCAAAAGCGCAATCAGAACCGATGCAGTCGAAATAATTACCTGCATCAAAAGGGCTTGGCTGGATGATTCCATCGACTCTTGATACAGGTTTGTTGCGGTGTGTTCGGCGTACGTAGAAAGTTCGTCGAAGTACCCTAGCTGCACATCAATCATCTGTTCAACCTCAACTCTTTGTTCAGCTATCGACTCATGCAACTTAACGGTTTCCATGTGCGTAGACACTGAGCCTTGCGCTGAAAAGGCATGGGAAGCAAGCAGTGACAAAGACTGCTTGCTCCGTCGTACTAAAGCCGGATCCTGCGCCTCCAAATTGGCAACAGCCTCTTTAAATCGCTCGTGACGACTTTGTAGGCGTCGCTCTACTCCACGAACTTCCGATGACGTTTGCAGTGAAAAAGCCTCATTGGCTTCTGCCGCAATCAAGCTCAATTGAACCAGTAATGCTTCTACTGCTTTTTGCGTTGCATCTGAGCTCGCGCTCGCCAGTTGATTCACCAAGGTATTATTAAGTTGACCCACTACCGATTGAAATTGTGCCTGCTCCATCGAACCGAGGTCTTTCGTATCCAAATAAGAAACGTATAAGTTTAAGGTCTGGTCTATCTTATCGATGGTAGCAACGCCCGTTTCATCAATATTCTGGAGTATGGATTCAAGAGACGACCCTGCCGTGCTCTTGCCTTCAAACCAATTCAATTGCTGCTGATATTGCTCGATGTTGTTTACAACGACTTGTTTGAGTGGCTCTAACTCATCAACATAATCCGCTGATAAATAAGGAATGGAGCTTCGGTTAATATCCAAAAAACGGATGGTAAGCGTGGAGGATTGGAGCATTAAAGGGGTGGCTTGTTGAGTGATGGTTTCGATGTGTGAGGTTATGTTCTTATTGCTGCTAATACTCAACCATGCGCTACCCAGCATGATCACGATCAGCGTGAAGAAACCTAAATAAACTCGAGACACAATGGAAGAAAGTCTCATCGTTATTCCTTGATCTAGTGGCGAAAAAAAGGGCACATAAAATGTGCCCAAGAATGGAGTTATTTAACGTGCCCTAATCAATCTGCCTTTAGGGCTAAAATGGACAGTATGTACTTACTATTTGTAACGTATGGCTATTTCAACATGAACGCTTTGAAAATATGCCTAATTCAAAGCGTTGCTCTTTCTATCTGTTGATTACCACCAAGCTTCAAACATTGCGCCAAACGACAATGTATCAACATTGGTTGTCTTCACTGTGTTGCCTTTCGTTTCTACATCACCCACGGTTGTGTAGAAGCGAAGCATTGGACGGCTCCAAGGTAAGCCACCTAGAGAAACGTTTTGAGACAAGGTTACTTTCCACGCGTTCTCTTCACCGTCGTCATCGTAATCAACCATGCCGTAGCCCGCTTCTAACCAAGTAGAATGAACGTCATCCCATTGGTACTGTGGACGAACGATACCCGCATACTCAGTGTTATCGCGAGCTAAGTCTGCACCAGAGTTGTCTTTGTACGACACTAGATAATCAATGATGAATTTATCCGATGCTGCGTAGTTACCTTCTAAACTTGCGTAGAAAGTTTGGTAGTCACCTTTAAGTTCAAATACCGATGAATCTGCACCGTCACCGTACTTCATAACTAACTTGTTAGACTCGCCTAGTCCTAAAGTAGCACCTACTAGGTATGCCGTTTCATCACTGACTTTTTGACCCGGTGTTACCACTGGTTCCATTTTGTCTGTAAGAGGGTTATATACATACTCAGTCGTAGTAGAAGTATCAGCTTCATCAGAAGCAAAGCCGTAGTTTGCGTAAAGATCTAGGTTACCGATACCAGCGTTGATACTGTGTAGTTTCGCAGTCACCGCGTATCGGCCGTTGTCATTCACTAGGCCACCTTTCACTTGACCTACAAAGCCCATATCTAGCTTCGCGCCGCCGAAATCTAAGTTGTTAAAACCAGCGCCTTGACCATCGTGTGTCATCCAGAAGTAATCGTTCAAACCTTGTTGCGGACGTTGATGGAAGTCGCGACCAGCCCACATGTAAAGTTCTGGTTGGCTTTCAAATACATTGGTTACACCAGCGTACATTTTTTTCATGCTCAAGCCGCCGTCGTCAGCCCAAGCGTCAGCTTCCCAGTGGTCAGCCATGAATACGATGTCCCAGATAGCGCCATTGTCAGCTTCAAATAGCTTAGCTAGCTGAACCTCGCCACCATTAGCTTCGTTACCTAAACGACCGACAGAACGACCTGTTGTACCGATGTCTACGTAACGTTCATCACCGCTCTTGTAGTGAGCGCCGTAACGAGCGTAACCAGAGAAGACAATGCCATCTGGCACATTTGTTTCAGCCGTTAGAACCGCTTGTTGTTGGTCATCAACATATTTGATATCCCCAACTTGAGATTCTAACTCTAGGATTCGTTGTTCTAGAGCAGCAAGATCCGTTTCTGCAGCAAAAGAAGAGAGTGAAGCAAGCGAAGCCGCCACTGCGACCGTTATTGGCAAAAGCTTAAATTTTTGCATTGTAATTCCCTATTATTTTTTTGAGTTTTCATCGAACAGGGAAATATTAAGCAATGAAAGAGTTGAAAAGTTGGTCGCTGTTCACACTGATAAATCAGCTTAAATGTCATGAAACTTTTAGAAAATTCACGGGGAAAACTACTACATTTAGATCAATAAGTTATGAGCAAATATGCGTGATATTTCAGCTTGAAATCGCTTTCATTTCATCAGTAATGGTGGCGGCTATCACGGAAAAGGGTGTAGAAAAACAAAGAGAATTGGATGTGAATTTGATTGATTTTCATATATATGAAACGCCTCAAAATCTAAGGCAGATTTTGAGGCTTTTCGGACTGAGTCAAATACCCAGTTATCTAAAATTAAGTATTTTCTAGATTGAATCTAGGGACTCTATTCCCATATTGAACAGGGTAAATGCGTAGATATCAGCAGTGAGATCGATAGCTTTACTCAGCGGCATTCCAGCACCATGGCCCGCATTAACATCGATACGAATCATCACGGGCGCACCGCCTTCATGCTTATCTTGCAGCTCTGAGATGAACTTATAAGAGTGAGCCGGTACCACGCGGTCATCGTGATCCGCGGTGGTAACCAATGTTGCTGGGTAGTCCGTGCCACGCACCACATTATGAACCGGAGAATAGCCAAGCAGATATTCGAACATCTCTTTATTTTGCGCGGATGTACCGTAGTCGTACGCCCACCCTTCGCCAGACGTGAAAGTGTGGTAACGCAACATGTCTAACACACCAACCGCAGGCAGGGCCACTTGGAACAGCTCTGGCCTTTGTGTCATACAAGCGCCGACCAGCAAGCCTCCGTTAGAACCGCCGCGAATCGCCAACTTATCGCTACTGGTGTAGTTTTCTGCGATTAAGAACTCGGCAGCGGCAATGAAGTCATCAAAGACGTTCTGCTTTTGTTGTTGTGTACCCGCTTTGTGCCACGCCTTACCATACTCGCCACCACCACGCAGGTTTGGCACCGCATATACGCCACCCAGTTCTAGCCAACTGCCAACCGTGCCCGAGAAATAAGGCGTTAGGCTAACGTTAAAGCCACCATAGGCGTACAACATGGTTGGATTATTGCCATCTAACACTAATCCCTTCTTATAAGAGATAAGCATCGGAACCTTGGTGCCATCCTTCGAGGTATAGAAGACTTGTTTAGACTCAAATTGATCCGACTCAAACGGAGACTCAGAACGTTGGTAGATTTCAGAGCTTCCAGATTCAACATCAAAAAAGAAAATCGTTGGCGGCGTTACATAGTTGGTAAAGGTGTAATAAAGCTGAGTTTGCTCGTTTTTTCCACCCAAGCCACTGGCCGTTCCCAGCCCAGGCAAATGAATTTCACGAACTAGGTTACCTTGGTAATCCAACTGCTCAATCTTAGACACCACATCCACCATGTAGTGGGCAAACAAGTAGCCACCACCCGTGCTGATATCCAATGGCTGTGGCTTTTCAGGGATGATATCGAACCACTGTTGATTGCGAGTATCAAAGCTCACCACCTTGCCATTAGGCGCATCAAGATTGGTGTATAAAATGAAGGTCTCATCTTGGTTATCGATGAGATAAGTGTCGCTATCCACATGATCAATCAGCGTATTCAGCTTTTGTTCTGGTGAGTTTAAATCGATATAGAACAGCCTGTTACCCGATGTCGACTCTCGCCCTAGAATGATCAAGTAACGGTCATCTTCGGTGGTGTAACCCGACACATAACGGTGTTGTTCAGCGCTATCTTCACCAAAAATCACTTTGTCGCTAGCTTGTTCGGTACCCAACTCATGGAAGTAAAGTTTGTGCTGTTCGGTACGTGCAGAAAGCTGGCTGCCGTCGGGCTTGTCGTAGCTAGAGTAATAAAAGCCACGATTACCCAACCAAGATATGCCGGTAAATTTAGCGTCTGTGATTTCGGCTTCAAGCTGCTGCTTAGTCTCGGTATCAATAACAAAGATCTTACGCCAGTCGCTTCCGCCCTCTGAAATGCTGTACGCCACTAGGCTGTAGTCTTTAGAAAACGACACCGAACCCAGTGATGTGGTGCCATCTTCCGAGAAGGTATTCGGATCTAGGAATACTTCAATCGACTGACCTTCTTTCTGACGATAAAGAATACTGTGATTCTGCAAGCCATCATTCTTATAGAAATAGGTGTAATCACCTCGCACAAACGGCTGTGAGCTCTTTTTGTAGTCTTGCGCTTTCGCTAATCGCTCTCGCAGTTCTGCGCGATACGGGATTTGAGCAAGGTAATCAAACGTGACTTCATTCTGGCTCGCTACCCACTGCGCGGTTTCGTCACTTCGATCATCTTCTAACCAGCGATAAGGGTCTTCGATTATTTGGCCAAAATAGTCATCGCTGACGATCTGTTTGTTGGTGACTGGATATTGATACTCTTTTAAATAGCTCATCGTGATCCTTATTAAAAATAATGTGAAATCGTCAGATAACGCGTTCTGATGTGTTCAATCAATAACTTAATCTTGTTCGGTGGCTGGCGAGTGAACGGGTACACCGCATAAATACCCAGCTTCTTGCCGACTAAATCAGGGAATATGTCCACCAGCTGGCCGTTGCGAATATCGTGATACACCAGACAACGTGGCACGTACGCAACACCATGACCGCCCAAAGCGGCTTTTCTTAATGCCGTCGCGTTATCGGTAGAGAAAGAGCCAGAGACGCGCACGATGTATTTGTCGTTGTCGGTACAGCCATCCTTACTGTGTAAAAACTGCCACTCACTGGCACCTGTCGTTTGATAAGCGTATTGCAAGCAATTGTGCTCAACCAAATCCTTGGGCTGCATCGGCTTACCGTTCTTAGCGATATAAGATGGCGAGGCACATACCACCCATTGTGAATCCAATATATGACGGGCAATTAAGCTGGAGTCTTCCAAGTAACCGGTTCTAATGACCAAGTCGAGACCATCCTCAACCAAATCAACAAATCGATTGTTAAGAGACATATCGACCGTTAAACCTGGGTGCATATTACAAAACTCGGCAACAGCGTCTGCGAGAATCAAATCTCCGGAGATAGTAGGCACTGACATTTTGATATGACCACTGACATTTTCACCAAAGCCTGAAACTGCGTCCATAGCCTCTTGAGCCGCCTGCTTCACATTTTTGGCTCCGTGTAACATTGCCTTACCCGCCTCGGTCAGGGTCAATTTACGCGTGGTTCGATATAATAGCTGCACGCCAATCTCTTCTTCCAAACGCGCAATTCTCTTACTAACTACCGAATTTGTAAGGTTATTTTGTTCTGCCACCTTACTAAAACTACCCAGCTCTACTACCTGTGAAAACAGGATCAAATCGTCTGCTCGCATTTGATTATGCCAATTTTGGAATTAATTATTTTCATTATTTCCCTATATCAATAAAAAATAAAGGGGTAAATTCACGCCAAATTAACAAAACAATTACAAAAACAGCTTTTGCAATCACATCGGTTACAAATAAAGCGACTCTAATTACAACAATTGAATCCATGAGATTCAGATTACACCTACAAAACTAATGACGTGTTATTCACTTCAAACATGAACGTTTGAAAACAAGTACGAGGAAGTACCCATGAGTGAAACTCTACTAGCTTTATTGGCCTTTTCGCCAATAGTTGTTGCAGCGATTCTGCTGGTTGGCCTGAACTGGCCTGCAAAAAAAGCGATGCCCGTGGCATTTGCATTAACCGTTGCTATCGCCCTATTCGCATGGGATATGTCTAGCACTCGCGTGCTGGCTTCAGTATTCCAAGGCTTCGGCATTACCGTGTCGGTTCTCTGGATTGTGTTTGGCGCCATCTTCTTATTAAACACTTTGAAACACACCGGAGCTATCACCACCATCCGCAACGGATTTACTGACATATCAGCAGACCGTCGTGTACAAGCGATCATCATTGCTTGGTGTTTTGGTTCATTCATTGAAGGTGCGTCTGGCTTCGGCACACCCGCTGCAATCGCCGCTCCGTTATTGGTTGCAATTGGCTTCCCAGCGTTAGCTGCGGTACTGATGGGCATGATGATTCAATCTACGCCGGTATCGTTTGGCGCGGTTGGTACACCTATCATCGTTGGCGTAAACAAAGGTTTGGATACGCACAACATCGGTGAAAGCCTGATTGCCAATGGTTCAACATGGGATGCTTACCTACAACAGATCACATCAAGTGTTGCAATCATCCACGCCTGCGTTGGTGTGATGATTCCTGTATTGATGGCGATGATGCTGACTCGCTTCTTCGGTAAGAACAAAAGCTGGACTGAAGGTCTTGATATCCTGCCATTCGCACTGTTCGCAGGTGCCGCTTTCACCATTCCTTACGCACTAACAGGTGTTTTCCTCGGTGCTGAGTTCCCATCACTGATTGGTGGTTTGGTTGGCCTTGCTATTGTTGTAACAGCAGCAAAACGTGGCTTCCTAGTCCCTAAATCAAAATGGGATTTTGAGAGCGAAGACAAGTGGCCAGCAGAATGGCTAGGTTCTTTGAAGATCGACCTTGATGACAACAACCAAAGCCATAAAAAAATGAGCATGGCGATGGCGTGGGCACCTTACGTGCTGCTCGCTGTCACTCTAGTTGCTAGCCGTGTGAGCCCTGAGTTCAAAGGCCTGCTTAAGAGCGTTAGCCTTTCTTTCAGCAACATCCTTGGCGAGACAGGCGTAAGCACAGCGATTCAACCTCTGTATCTACCTGGCGGTATCTTGGTCTTCGTCGCACTGGTTGCTGTTCTAATGCAATCACGCAGCGCAACACCACTGGCTAAAGCCTTCGGTGAATCGAGCAAGACTCTGATTGGCGCAGGCTTTGTGTTGGTGTTCACCATCCCAATGGTTCGTATCTTCATTAACTCTGGCGTGAACGGCGCTGATTTAGCAAGTATGCCAGTAACCACTGCCAACTTTGCAGCTGACCTAGTCGGCGGCGCATTCCCAGCGTTAAGTGCCACGGTTGGTGCCTTAGGTGCCTTCATTGCAGGTTCGAACACCGTTTCAAACATGATGTTCAGCCAGTTCCAATTCGAAGTAGCACAAACTCTGTCTATCTCTAGTGCTGTGGTTGTTGCTCTGCAAGCCGTTGGTGCTGCAGCAGGTAATATGATTGCGATTCACAACGTGGTAGCCGCATCGGCGACCGTAGGCTTGTTAGGACGCGAAGGCGCAACACTACGTAAGACAATCATCCCAACGTTCTACTACTTGGTGATGACAGGAATCATCGGCCTAGTGGTTATCTACGGCTTCAAAATGACAGACGCACTTATGTAAACCTTAAGTCGTTACAAAAGCACTTGGCGTTAATACTCAATTCCCCGACTGCAACACCGTCTAATAAGACAGTTGATGAGTTTCGGAATGGATACTAGAACACATCAACACCCTCGGGTATTAACGCCATTTTATTGCTTAACTGTTTCACTGTTTATTTGCTTCACCGATTAATTGCCTAACTAGTTAATCGCTTCACTGTTAAGAAAGAACAAACACTTACTTTTTCAAGAATTAAAGCAGCCCAAGCCAAGCTCTCATAGAAGGGCAACATCCCAAGAATTTAGGACTGAAATTATGATCATATCCGCATCGACTGATTACCGCGCCGCAGCAAAAGCGAAATTACCACCGTTTCTTTTCCACTACATTGACGGCGGTTCTTACGGAGAACATACCCTACGCCGCAACACGGCCGATCTTGCAGAGATCGCGCTCAAGCAGCGTGTCCTCAATGACATGTCAGACCTGAATTTGGAAACTGAACTGTTTGGCGAAAAACTGGCGATGCCGATTGCCTTAGCACCCGTTGGTCTAACAGGCATGTACGCACGACGTGGCGAAGTACAAGCGGCAAAAGCCGCAGACAATAAAGGCATCCCTTTTACGATGTCGACAGTGTCGGTATGCCCGATTGAAGAAGTCGCACCTAAGATTGAACGCCCAATGTGGTTCCAACTTTACGTGCTAAAAGATCGTGGCTTCATGAAGAACGTATTGGAACGGGCCAAAGCGGCAGGCGTAACTACTCTGGTTTTCACAGTAGATATGCCTGTACCTGGCGCTCGCTATCGTGACATGCACTCAGGAATGAGTGGTCCAAATGCAGCAATTCGTCGTGTATTTCAATCTATGCGTCATCCTAGTTGGGCTGTTGATGTTGGCCTACTAGGCAAGCCACACGATCTTGGCAATATCTCTACTTACCGCGGTTCTCCAACCAAACTGGAAGACTACATCGGTTGGTTGGGTGACAACTTCGACCCGTCGATTTCATGGAAAGACCTAGAGTGGATCCGTGATTTCTGGGACGGTCCGATGGTCATCAAAGGCATTCTTGATGAAGAAGATGCAAAAGACGCCGTGAGATTTGGCGCAGACGGTATCGTAGTTTCAAACCACGGTGGTCGTCAGCTTGATGGTGTTCTATCAAGTGCTAAAGCACTTCCTGCGATTGCAGACGCGGTAAAAGGCGATACCAAGATTCTGGTCGACTCTGGTATTCGTACTGGCTTAGATGTGGTTCGTATGATGGCGATGGGCGCAGACTGCACCTTGCTTGGTCGCTCTTTCGTCTACGCGTTAGCAGCGCAAGGACAAGCAGGTGTTGAGAACCTACTCGACCTTTACGACAAAGAGATGCGCGTGGCGATGACTCTAACTGGCGCCAAGACAATCAAAGACTTAACTCGTGAATCTTTGGTAGGGCTAGATTAAGCGGCCACGATTCTGATTTAGGTTCAGATTCAGGTTCAGATTCAGGTTCAGGTTCAGAGTAATGCTTTAGTCTACTTAGACTGAAGTTCAATCGGTGTCACAGCAATTACACTGCCGTTGTGACACCGTTTAAGCACTGGAAAATAATATAAAAACAAATCAGTGCCAAATAAGAAGCACAAGGAAGCAAAGATGGAGACAACCACATCCCATGAGCGAGTAATAGACGGACAAGCTTATCAGCAGCTTGAAGCGATACTCGCTCAAAAAATAGAAACAGAACGCATTGTTACTCAAGAGGCAAAGCGATTGGCCTACGGCACCGATGCGAGTTTTTATCGCTTGGTGCCGAAAATGGTTCTAAGGCTTAAAAACTTAGACGAAGTGATATTCACCATTCAAAGCTGTCGCGAACTCGGCATTCATTTTACCTTTCGCGCTGCGGGCACCAGCCTTTCAGGACAAGCCGTTTCAGACTCGGTACTCATCACACTGACCGATGACTGGCGTGGCCACGAAATCGTAGATAACGGCAATCAGATCATCCTTCAACCGGGTGTGATTGGCGCTGATGCCAACAAATATCTTGCCCCTTTCCAACGTAAAATCGGCCCAGACCCAGCCTCCATCAATACCTGTAAAATCGGTGGTATTGCGGCGAACAACGCCAGTGGCATGTGTTGTGGTACTGCGCAAAACTCGTATCGCACCGTTGAGAGCATGAAAATCGTATTGAGTGATGGCTCCCTGCTTGATACGGCTGACAACGCAAGTGTTGAGGCATTCAAGCAATCGCACAAAGAACTGTTTGAAGGCATTGTTGAATTACATCAACAGACAGCGTCAAACCAAGAACTTGCAGACAGAATCCGCCACAAATACCGCCTCAAAAACACCACTGGCTACGCTCTGAATGCTTTGGTTGATTACCACGATCCAATTGAGATCATCAAACACTTGATGATTGGCTCAGAAGGCACACTAGGCTTCATCGCTGAGATTACCTACAACACGGTTATCGAACACCCGAACAAAGCCTCCGCTCTGTTGGTGTTTTCCGACATCGAACAAGCCAGTAAAGCCGTGACTACGCTATCAAAAACACCCGTTGCTGCCGTCGAATTGATGGATGGCAGAGCGCTGCGTTCAGTGGCGGATAAAGCGGGTATGCCTGCGTTTATGCCGAGCTTAGATTTAGAAGCGGCAGCGATTTTGGTTGAATCACACGCCAGCTCCCAGATGGACTTAGATTTACAATGTAAATCAATTTTGGACGCATTGACTGAATACACGATTGTTGAATCGGTGCCTTTCACTTCCGATCCAAAGACAGTCGCAACCCTATGGGGCATCCGAAAAGGCATGTTCCCTGCAGTTGGCGCAGTGCGTGAAGTCGGTACGACAGTTATCATTGAAGACGTGGCTTTCCCTGTCGAAAACCTTGCTAATGGTATTCGAGAGCTGCAAGAGCTGTTCGATAAATACGACTACAGCGAAGCGATTATTTTTGGTCACGCCCTCGAAGGCAACCTGCACTTTGTGTTTACTCAAGGTTTTGACAGCCAAACAGAAATCGATCGCTACGGCGGTTTCATGGATGACGTTGCCGAACTGGTTGCGGTGAAATACCAAGGTTCTCTGAAAGCAGAGCATGGTACTGGTCGCAACATGGCGCCTTATGTGGAGTTGGAATGGGGCAAAGATGGCTACGCCTTGATGCAACAAATCAAAGCCTTGTTTGATCCAGAAAGACTGCTCAACCCCGGCGTTATTATTAACGACAATCCAAATTCACACATCACAAATTTGAAGCCAATGCCTGCTGCCGATGACCTTGTCGACCGCTGTATTGAGTGTGGCTTCTGTGAGCCTGTTTGTCCGTCTCGTACGCTGACTCTATCACCACGCCAACGCATTGTTCTGTACCGAGAACTACAACGCCGCCGTGCTGCAGGTGAGGAAATAGAAGCAAGCGAACTAGAGAAAACCTTTGAATACCAAGGCATTGATACCTGCGCGGCGACAGGCCTGTGTGCCGAGCGTTGCCCAGTGGGAATCAACACCGGTGATTTGATTAAGAAGCTTCGTATTGCCAAGTACGAGAAATTTACGCCAATCGCTAAGTGGACAGCGGATCATTTCTCGACCACCACTAAACTAACTAAGGCTGGCCTCAAAACCAACCAAGTGGCGAGTAAAGTATTAGGCGCAAATACAGTCGGCAAGCTAACCAACGGCCTGCGCTCAATGACTAAAGGTGCGACGCCCGTTTGGATGCCGGAGATGCCGCAATCCAACAGTCACTCGCTAGTCTCATCACCAGCGACGGCAGAAAACTCAAGCAATCATAAGAAGGTGGTTTACCTGCCTTCGTGTGCGAGTCGAACTATGGGACAACAAAGCGATGCGGGCGATCAACGTCCTCTAACTGAAGTGACCATGTCTTTGCTTAACAAAGCCGGATTTGAGGTTATTCTTCCGAAGAAGCTAGACGACCAATGTTGTGGCATGCCTTACGACAGCAAAGGGATGACCGATTTAGCCCAATCTAAAGCACAACAACTCGAAGAAGTGTTGTGGCAAGCGAGTTGTCAGGGTGAATACCCAGTCTTAATGGATACCAGCCCATGTGCTAAACGCAGTATTGAACAGTTCACCAAACCGTTAGAGGTATTAGAGCCGACAGGATTTGTGAATCAATACCTGCTTGAGCACCTGACACTTGAGCCGCTGCAAGAAACCGTGATGCTGCATGTGACGTGTAGCTCTCGCCGAATGGGTTTGGAAGGCGCAATGTTAAACCTTGCTAAAGCCTGTACCGAAGAGGTGATTGTTCCTGAGCATATTCAATGTTGTGGCTGGGCGGGTGACAAAGGTTTTACCACTCCAGAGCTGAATGAAGCGGCGGTACACCCACTCAAAGAACAAGTGCCGAGCAACTGTACTCGTGGATTCAGCAACAGCCGAACCTGTGAGATCGGTTTGTCACATCACAGTGGCATTCCGTATCAGTCAATCTTGTACTTGGTGGACGAGGTTGCTCAGTAGCTTCACTCTTAGTACAGAACAATTTGCTCTAACTTAAAACGAAAATGGCAGCCTAATCAGGCTGCCATTCCTTTATTCGATTTAAAACGTATTACCGAGCTAGATATTGCTGAGCTAACGGCTACTGACCTAGGCGCATCAACTCTTCTGGTAAGTAATGTTCTGCTTCTGCGCCTTTGGCGATCAAGTCGATCACTTTGAATTCATTCATGTCACCAAACTCTTTGGTTAAGTAATCACGAAACGCTTTCTCATTCGGCCACTTACCTCGCACGATATAGCCCTCTTCTTTGTCAAAATCTTCTGTTTCAAAGAATGAAAAATCGGTCATACCAATATTGTGGCAATACAAAACAAGATACATGTTGAATCCTTAACGCTTAACTAGGGTCGGTTTAGCTTTTGAGCCGCTCAAAAAGCTTCTCTACAAAGCAGGGCTCAAGGTTACAACATTAATGCTAAATCGAATACCCAATCGAATCGTCAATTTAGAAACCTCAGCAACCGACTCTTTTGGTTAATCATCAAACATCATGTTAATTGCAGAACCTAACAGAATCAGACCAACAATTGGCCCCATGACAGCGATTGGCGCGCGTTCAATGTAGGGCAAGTTCTCAGCAATCATCAAACCCCATTCAGGTGCAGGAGGCTTAGCTCCCAAGCCGATGAAGCTAAGTGAGGTCAGGCTCAATGTAATCACTGGCAGCCTCAACAACGCGTGTCTTAGCAATGGCGGCATCACATAAGGAATCAGATAGAAGCGGAAGATCCTAAGCTTGCTGGTGCCCCACAATGGCGCGAGATGCGTATAAGGCTGAGCCTTTGCTTCCACGATTAAACTTGAGCAATGCGCTGCTAATGGCGCCCAAGATACCAATACAATCGCGATTAATGCACTGTTAGGATTCATCCCCGTTAAGCCCGCAACCAACAGACCTGCAATGATGTAAGGAATGCCCTTAGTGATCTCGATAAGGCCTTGGCTAAAGCGGGTATTGAAGCCCATGATGATGCCCGTCACCAAGCTCAAAAACGTTGCCAAGATACCCGCTTGGAAGGTCGAGACCATACCCGAGCCGATTCTCGCCAGTAAGTCTCGGCCAATGCCATCCCCACCCAAAGGCGCTTGCCAACTAGGGGCCGCTAAGCGAGCAAACTGACTGGTGTATGGGTCACGAAATGCCGCCCAAACCACAATAGCAATTAGGAATGAGAATATTGAAAAGGCAACAGCACGCTTGGTGCGGCTTTGCGTAAAGCGAAACGAAGAGTGGCTACTAATGAGCTTACCGCTTTTCAGGCTGTGACCCAGAATCAACTGCTGAACAAACAAGCTCATGCTGCTCACGGCAATTGAAAACAGCAGCAATACCAACAGGCCGCCTTGCAGCATTGGTAAATCTTGCGCCTTAGCTGCGCCTAGAATCATGCGCCCGATACCCGGAATCGAGAAGATAAGCTCAACCGCGACCGCACCACCCGTTAAGCCAATAACGATCATCGCGATTTGTGGGATCAGGCTGCTCAATGCTCTTTTCAGAGCAAAGCGAATAATTTGATTGGAGTGAACGTTGGCACTGAGCCAAGTGATCACCCAAGGTTCATTGAGAACGCGTTGTAAACTGTCTCTGAGTAGACGACTAAATAGGCCACTGGCGGGCAATGCGAGCGCTAAACTCGGTAGCCAGATGTCTTGCCAACCTTGCCAACCATACGGCGGCAGCCAACCTAACCAGATAGAGAACACCAGTATTAATACCGAGGCCACCACGTACTCTGGCAAGGATATTAATACGGTGCTTAAACTGCTGTAACTCTGCCCCAGTTTGCCCTTCTTCCAGCTACGCAAGGTGGCAAGCAAGCCTGCACCGCACAGTACGAAAGTCATCACAAGTGCACTCGACATCAGAAACAGAGACGTCGACGCTGTCTTTTGAATGCCTAGTGCAACCGAAGAACCATCAATCCATGATTTCCCTAAGTCACCCGAAAAGGCACTTCCTATCCAGTCGATCAGGCGTTCGCTTGCCGAACGGTCAAGCTGAAGATCAGCTCTCACCGCAGCTAAAGCTTCAGGCGTAAGCAAATGTTGTTGCCCCGCCCTAGCTCGCAAAATAGATTGGCTTGGGTCGATGCCTGCAATGTCAGGCATCAAGCCAACAAGAATCACCACCACAATCAGTGAGGCGATTCTTGATAACCAAGGCGTCAAGAGAAATAAGGTTCGACGCAGAGTCTCAGCAGATAGCATCTATTTAGTTAGCCTGTTTCACTTGTTTGATCTGTGTAGTTTGGTCAACTAAACGGCGCTCACTTGGGTCACGAACCACATTGCTTACACGTTCACTTTCACCTTGAATCACGCGTTCGTGAAGCAGTGGAATCGCAGCAAAGTCATTCAAGATTTTTTGCTCAGCTTCAATGATCGCTTGCTGGCGCTGTGCACCTAGCGGTTGTAGGTCAGCGTGAGCCAGTGCTTTATCTACCTCTTGAGAGCAGAACTGACCAAGGTTGAATGAACCCTTACAGCCAAAGTCACTCAACATGTAAGCCACCGGATCACCCGAATCTAGAACCGTTGCGCGAGAAAGGATGAACGCATCGAACTTGCCTGATAGCGCGTCGTTTTCTATCTGAGCGTATTCACGGATATCTAACTCAACCTTGAAACCTGCCGCTTCAAGTTGCTGTTTAAGCAGCGCTGCCACTTCTGGAAGCTCAGCGCGGTCGGTAAAGGTACCGATAACGATACTTTCGCCGTTCGCTTTTAGAGTCTTGTCGATTGCCTGACCTTCAGGTCGAATCGGTTCAGCCCAAGCAAGTGCAGGGCCTAATAAACCTTGTGCGATATCCGCGTGGTTTTCATAAACAGTGCTAACGATCTGTTCTCTGTCTACCGCACCTGCTGCAACCTTACGTAAGTTGATATCGCTGAACACGCCTGACTTGTTGTTCAGGTAAAGCGTATTAGTACGAGGCATCGCTACTTCGTAAAGCAGATCAGGATCAATGGTCGCGATTTGTGAAACGGGTACCGCTTCTACGATGTCTGCCGTACCGGTTCTTAGAGCCGCAGCGCGCGCAAAACCGTTCGGAACGTATTCTGCAATCACAGATTCAACCTGTGCTTTTTGACCCCAGTAGCCATCAAAACGTTTCAGTTTCGCGCTTGTTGTACCGTTAATTTCAGTCAATTCAAATGGACCAGTGCCCGCGCCCGTTGGGATCACACGGCCATCTTCTTGGTACGCACTTGCTGCAAGAATCGCTAATTGAGGGCTTGATAAACGACTTGGTAGAAGAGGGTCATCAAAGCTGGTTTTGATCTCTACGCGGTAGTTGTCCATCGCTTTAACTTCTAGGTCTACACCATCTAGAATGCGCGGCTTCGGTGCTGCTTCAAGCGCTTTTTGTAGAGAGTTCACTACAGAGTTTGCCGTTAACGTCGAACCATCGTGGAATTTAACGCCTTTGCGAACCGTAAATTGCCAAGTTAATGGATCAACCTGTTTCCAGTCCGTTGCCAGCATCGGCTGTGCTACCGAAGTAGGACTCAAGTTAACCAATGTTTCAGCCGTGCTCCAACGAGATAACTTAAAAGCGTCATCAGAAAGTGGTGACAAGCCGGTTCTTGGCGGTTGCATCATCGCAACACGGATTTCAGATTTGACGGCGGCATCGCTCGACTCTGGTTGAGAGTCAAAACAGCCCGTCAAAGGCAGAGCCAACGCAAGCGCGCAAGCCAGTTTGATTGAATTAAAACGCATAGTTATTTTTCTCTGTAAGCTGTATTTCGTAATAAATAAGGTTGTGTTAACAAGTAGATTTCGACAGTGGCTGAGATTCGATCAGCAACTGAGTCGCGGGATGAGCAGGTGTACCCATCACTTGTTCGGTAGGTCCAAACTCCACCATTTCGCCATGGTCAAGAACCAGAACTTCTTCACAAAGCGCTTTTGCTGCGCCTAGGTCGTGTGTCACCAAAATAAGGCGCATATCGCGCTTCTTTTTCAATGAATTCAATAAGTCCAATAACCTTTGACGATTCACCGGATCAAGGCTGCTGGTTGGCTCATCGGCGACTAAAACTGCGGGTCTAACGACAAGAGCCCGAGCAATGGCCACACGTTGAGCTTGGCCTGTAGAAAGCTGATTAGATTTCAGTGATAACAAAGTGGCTGGCAAGCCAACGTCCGATAGACTCTCTTCAATGATGCTTTCATGATTACCAGAAACATCTAGATTGCTTAGCGGCTCGGCTAAGATCTGTCGAACGGTATAGTAAGGATTGAGGCTGGTGTGGGGTTCTTGAGGCACCAATTGAATCAAGCGACACACCGCGGCTTGTACTTTGCTATTACGAATTGGCAGCGAATGACCAAACAAGCTGATCCGCCCCATCGTCGGCTCTTTAAGGCCAAACAGCAGTTCAATCAGCGTAGATTTACCGGCACCAGAACGCCCAACAATGGCTAAACTTTTGTCTTCAACATTGAGGTCGATGTTTTGCAGCGCTTTGAACGCCTTGCCACCCAACCAACTTGGGATTGAGTAATAGTGAACACCGACATTCTCAAACTTAATCTCGATCGGAGTTTGTGTTTCTAAATCAATCACTGGCATTAACGGCGAGACTTCTGAATTTAATGATAAGGTCGAGCTCATGCGATTAGGTCTCTCAATGAACAGCAGAAAGCGTGAGAGCTTGATTCAAGCGCGTGTTTTGGTGCGCCATAAGCCACCACTCCGCCATCATCGATCACCAACAACTTGTCACACGCGAGCGCGCTGTGCAGATCATGAGTAATCAACAAGCCACCGATTTGTCGCAGCTTAACATTGTCGCGAATAAGCTTAAGTATCTCTTGCTCTGTCACCGGATCTAACGCACTGGTTGGCTCATCGGCAATAATGAGGTCGGCGTTACTCAACAAGCCAATAGCAATACACACTCGTTGGCGTTGCCCTCCCGAGATTTGGCTCAGGTATAACGGCAAGATAGTTTCAGGATTAGGGAAACCAAGTTGTACTAGCAATTCGATGAGTTTGATTTTGTCTTGTGATTTGGACTTAGTGCGAGTCCCCGTCAATGCCAAACTAAGTTGACCTTCGATTGAAACCAGAGGGTTTAAAGCTTGAAGGGCATCTTGGAAGATAACCGAAGGTCGTTGTGCTGCGGTTCTTTGCAGCATAGGCAAACCACATACCGCTTCACCAGAAAGAGAAATATGACCTTCAACCTCGACCGTTTCTGGCAGAAAACCCGCAATCGCACGTGAAAGCATCGACTTACCAATGCCAGATGGACCCATGATCGCCAACAGCTCACCTCGATACACATCGAAGTGGATATCTTGGAAAAGTGTTCTCGAAGAGGTTTTGATCGTTAATCGGTCAACAGACAAAAGTGGGGCGTTCACGCAGGCACTCATAAGTAGATGTTATAACATAACAACTCTATCATTAAGCCTGTATGATGAAAAGCGGACATTGAGCCGGATCGCAAAAAATTTGCCTGTGAAACCATCTATGGTCACAATCCGTTAGAAACAAAAAAGCGCCTAACTACAAGAAACAGTCAGGCGCTTTCGTAATGACTCTATATGACCTCAGCTTTGTGGTCGCTGTTATTACTTATGTCATTGGAAGGCATTTCCGCTTAACTTGAGCGATGAACGGATACAAGAATGCAATACGCCCAAGATAGAACAAAGTAAACGCCAACCATAGACCATGATTGCCCCACAAATCGACCGAAAACGCCTGTACAGCCAAGAATACCGCCAAGGTAGCGATGCTAGAGTCTCGAACCGGACGTGTGGTTCCTGTTCCAGTAAAGATGCCGTAAACCGTTAAACCAAAGCCAGCCACCAGCGGGAACACAATCAACCACGGAGCCATATCTTGGTATAGCGCAACAAGCGTTGGGATATCGGTAAACAAGAAAACAATGTTGTCTTTAAATACCAAGGTCAATAACGTTAACGCAGCAATAAAACCGGCTGTCCATTGGAAATTGAGCCTTAACACACAGTCCAACATTGAAGGATTCTTCTGTCCTACCGCTTTGCCCGCGAACACACTCGATGCGTTAGCAATGCCATCAAACATGTAACTGACGATAAAGGTCACCTGCATCAGAATCGCGTTAGCAGCCAGAACATCGGTACCCAACTTTGAGCCTGTGCGCGCCATCATGTTAAAAAATACTAAGATACAGATCGTGCGTAACAGTAGGTCAGTATTTGATGAGATGATTGTCGAAAGGTCTTTCTTGGTCATCTTCGAACCTTGCAGGAACTCAGAGATCGAGATGTTGCTGGTCTTCATCACTAGCGTCATACCAATCGCAAAAGTAGTGATTTGTGCAATCAAGCTTGCGTATGCCACACCGGCGACACCCAAATCGAAATAGAGTACGAACACCGCATCCAAAACAATATTCAACACGTTACCAAACACTTGTGTGTATAAGACTTCTTTAGCTTTCGCTTGCCCCATCAACCAACCGATAATGGTGTAGTTGAGCAGCACAAAAGGCGCGCCATAAATCAAAATACTGAAGTAGATGCGCGCGTGCTCAGCCACGTTCGCTTCAGGCTCTATCACCCACATCGCACCTTGCCAGATGAGCGGTTGTATCAAAATGAAGATCAAACCCACCAAACCAGATAGCACAAATGGACGCATCAAGCTGCCCGCTAACTCAGAGCGATTGCCCTTACCCAAGGCCATCGCACTTTGCCCCGTGGTACTAACACGGAAAAAGCCAAACAACCAATACATGGTGTTCATAATGATGGTGCCAATCGCCACACCACCGATCAGTTCAGCAATGCCAAGCTGTCCTATCACGGCGGTATCTACGGCACCAAGCAGAGGCTGAGTCACCGTTGAGATGATGAAAGGGAAAGCGATTTTTAGATAATCTTTGTGGGTAGTGGTCATATTCTAACGATTGATATTAAGAACTATTTGCAATTAGAAGGGGATGCTATCGTTTAATCCGTACGTTGTCATCATCTACTGGGGTAAATTATCAACAAAGCGCTTTTCTGTTAATTCACCTACATAGAAATGCCTGTTGCTATTGGCACTGCTAATTCGTCTCAACAAAAGAGCAAATCTTAATTCAAGAAAACACCACAACCATCGATTAAGTGAATTTGCGCTAGCGAGCCAAACAGTTAGCTTTAGGTCGGTTAGTAGAAACTCACCGGAAGATAAAAATCGAGTTCAAACACTTCATCACTGTTGAGAAAATGATTCTGATGATAATGCACATACGCAGGAGTAGAGCGCTGTTTAAAGCCAGACGTAGGTAGCCACTTTTCTAACACCATACTGATCTGTGGCAGCAGTTCACCATAGCGGCCATTCAGTCGGAATACAGCATGTAAACCACCCGGAATCACCATCTGGTTCACGACACTGCGATACTTAATCGGCTCATCAATCGCGATACACGCCACATAGCGGCACTGGTCCATTTCAACCCAAGCAGGGTTTGAGTGATGCAAACCAAATTGGCTCGAAAAGTCGCGCTGTTCTGAGTTGGCCCACGCTTTCAATATCAACCATGCGTTGCGAATGGAACGGTTATAACCCGTATGTCGAACATAAGCAGCCATACGCTCCGGTGTTTCAACGATCTTAGGTTCGGGTAACACTCGTTGCGCCACGTTCAAATAACCCGCCGCTACTTCGGGATCTTTCAAATAGGGTTTTTCTGCTATCTGTAAATCGTGTTTACGCCATTCTCCCGGCGACATGTTAAAGGTCGCTTTGAATGCTCGGCTGAAAGATGACACCGAACTAAAGCCACATTTACTGGCAATCTCTACCACTGACGACGTGGTATCGAACATCAATTGATTGGCTCCATACTCCATTCGAGTGCGTCGAATGTACTGATGTAACGACTCCCCAACCACGCTTTTAAAGGTGCGATGAAAATGTTGCTCTGAATACGCAGCGATCTCAGAAAGCGCTTTTGCCGACAAAGGCTGACTGATGTCTTGGTGAATATGGAACAAAACATCATTGATTCGGGATATGTGTTGTCGTGACATCGTTCAAATAGCATAAATGGACATGTTTAAGAGCATAAACGGACATGCCAGTTTTTACAATTGCCGTGTAATATCAAGCGATAGAATAAAAACGATAAACGACGAGACACAACACATGGAAATCGCACAGTCATTACAACAGATTCAATCTTCATACATTCGAGAGATCCTCGCAGCCGCAAGCGATCCAAATGTCATCTCATTGGCCGGTGGTTTACCGGACGAGAAAACATTCCCTATCGATTTAATGAAGCCAACGCTAGAAAACCTAGCGAACATGCCTGAAGTTTTCCAATACGGCTCGACTGCGGGTTACGGCCCGTTGCTTGATCACCTTACGCAAAGCTACCAATTGCCAGAGACTCACACAGCAATGATCTGTACCGGTTCTCAGCAAGGTTTGGATTTAATTGCACGAGCATATGTTGATCCGAATGATGTGGTTGTGATGGAAGCGCCAAGCTACTTGGGTGCGATGCAAGTGTTTGGCTTAGTTCAAGCAAACATTGTGACTGTGTCTCAAACAGAATTTGGCCCAAACCTAGATGAACTAGAGACGTGCTTTGCAGAGCAATCACCGAAAATGTTCTACGCCGTGCCTGATTTTCACAACCCAACGGGTGTATGTTGGGTAACAGAAACTCGTCAAAAAGTGGCTGAGCTTTGTATCAAATACAACGTGGCATTCATTGAAGATGCGCCATACCGCGAGCTGCGCTTTACAGGCACTGAACTGCCAATGGTTTCTTCGTTCTGCCCTGACAACTCTATCGTTCTTCGTTCATTCTCTAAAATTGCATCGCCTGGTTTACGTATTGGCGCGGTAACCGGTAAACGCAGCTACCTTGAGCCACTGATCAAAGTGAAGCAAGGTGCAGATTTACACTCAAGTGTACCTATGCAAGCGCTGCTTGTTGGTCTTCTAAAGCATGAAGATTTCAATCTGCACATGGAAAACATTCGCACCCTGTACAAGTCTCGTTATGAAGTGTTGTTTTCAGAACTAGAGAAACAGCTGCCTGCTGACTGCGTATTAAAATCCGTTGATGGCGGAATGTTCATTTGGGTTGAAATCCCAGAGTGCGACACCTTTGAACTGGCTAAAACCCTACTCTCTAATGGTGTGGCGGTTGTACCAAGCCCAGTATTCTATCCAAAGGCTGATGAAGCTAAAGCTGCACTGCGCTTAAACTTCACCAACGCCAACCCAGAAGAATTGACGGAAGCGGTAAAACGCTTAGCGGAAGTACTTAACCAAGCGTAATCGCCGATTAAGTAAAACGGACTAGATACCAAGGCCCTGCTGTATTTTTACAACAGGGCCTTTTTAGTTTGGGAATACGTGTTGTAATTCGAACCAGATAAAACGGTTTCATTGCATTTCTTAGTCCATAAACCATACAAATTGAAATGATAAATAGCCCTACTTTTGGTTGGTTTTTGTCCTTCCTTGGCTTGGTTATACTGCGGCGGATTTTAATAAGCCAATATGGGCAAACATGAGTGAATTAAACTCAGTCTGTATCATAAAAGGCAACGCTCTGGATTTACGTTCCAGCTCGCAGAAAGGAAAAACCATGTCTCAATATGTTGTATGTGCTCTGTATAAATTCGTAGCACTTGATGATTACCAAGAAATTCGCCAGCCACTCACTGACGTGTTAGAAGCTAACCAAATCCGCGGTACTTTGCTACTTGCAAGCGAAGGTATCAACGGTACTGTTGCAGGTAAGCGCGAATCTATCGACGCCCTTCTTCAATGGTTCAAACAAGATTCTCGTTTGGCTGATGTTGTTTACAAAGAGTCGTTCAACGAAGAACAACCATTCAACCGCACCAAGGTTAAGCTTAAGAAAGAGATCGTAACCATGGGCGTTGAGGGTATCGACCCACGCCACGTTGTCGGTACTTACGTGAAACCAAACGAGTGGAACGCTCTGATTTCTGATCCTGATGTAATTCTGGTTGATACTCGTAACGACTACGAAGTTGACATCGGCACCTTCAAAAATGCTGTAAACCCAAACACAGAAACCTTCCGTGAATTCCCTCAGTACGTTGAAGAAAATCTTGATCCTAAGAAGCACAAGAAAGTCGCGATGTTCTGTACCGGCGGTATTCGTTGCGAAAAATCAACAGCCTACATGAAAGAGCAAGGCTTTGATGAGGTTTACCACCTTGAAGGCGGCATTCTTAAGTACCTAGAAGAAGTACCAGAAGAAGAGAGCATGTGGGAAGGCGACTGCTACGTATTTGATGGTCGTGTTGCAGTTAACCACCAGCTAGAGAAGAGCGGCTACGATGTGTGTAACGCATGTCGTTTGCCAATCACAGACGAAGACAAAGCGTCTGAGCACTTTGAGAAAGGCGTAAGCTGCCCCAAGTGTATTGATAAGCACAGCGACGAGCAGAAAGCGCGTTTCCGTGAACGTGAAAAGCAAGTTCAGCTGTCGAATGCTCGTGGCGAAACCCACGTAGGCGGCGATGCTGCTCACCTTATCGATCAACGTAAGAAAGAGAAGCTTGCACACAAAGAGCAGCAACGTTCTGGTAAGAAAGCGAAGTAGTTTTTAAGTTTACTAAAATAACAAAGGGCATCAGCGAATCCATAATGGAACGCCAATGCCCTTTTTTGATCCTGTTCTCGCTTTGTGTTTTGAGCCACATTTCTTTCGATAAATTGCTTCTATACTGTTAATAATTCGACTAGAGAGGAAGTGCCAATGCTCAATGAAAACCATGCCTTTATCTTAGATTTCCCAGATCTTAAATTAGACATTGTTCAGCTCAACCACGACGACGAAAAATTCAAAGCAGACATGCAGAAATACCACCAACTCGACTACGACATCCGTCAGCTAGAAATTTCTGGCAGCCCTATCGATGACGACAGCATGCACAACCTCAAAGTAGAACGCATGGAGCTAAAAGACTCGCTACACAAACAGCTCACGCGCCATCACGCGCTTAAGATCGTATAACAACTCATTATGCTAGTGTGGCTGACTTGGCCACACTACTCACCTTCTCATCGGTTTCTTTTATAATGAAACTACCGGTTACCCTGCTTGCTTATCCGCTGAGAAATCCAAGTAAGTACTGAATCGAAGCCCATCATCTTGAGTTTCAAAACTCCAATCCATTCGCTCACAAATTCGTTGCACAATCACTAGGCCACAACCATAGCCAGCATTGTAAGTCTCATTGCCATCATGACGGTTAGTGATCACTAATTGAGAACCTGTCACCACAATTCCAACATCGCCAACACTGTAGCTAAACGCATTTTTGATTAAGTTATTTAATACAATAGTAATAAAGCTCTCTGGCGCATACACAGTGACAGTCCCTTTTACGTCTAGGTTATAACTCGCATCCTGCTTGGCAAACAAAGGCGCCATTTCAAGCAGCTGATTCCGAACTTCGACTTCCAGGTCATAGTGACCGAAATGGTGCTCATCGATACTCTCTTTACCAAGCAGCAAAAACATTTCAGTCAGCACTCGCATCTGTTCACTCGCTTCTTGCAGGCGATTAATCGCTTTTAACGCAACAGGAGGTTGATTGGGTACCTTAGTTAGCAGATCAGCCGACCCTTTTATCACCATTATCGGGGTTCTAAGTTCATGAGAGGCAAATCGATTGAACTCCTCTTCCCGCTGAAAAAATCCTGAAATGTGATTCTTTGAATCTAAAAGCGTTTGCTCAATGTGTCGTGTTTCAGAGTAAGACGTCTCGACTTCAAAACTTGGCTGCTCAGGGTGCATTTGCCCAATTTTCTTTTCTATCTGATTGAGTGGCTTCGACAGCGATCGCACAACATAGATTCCATACAAAACCATAAAAATGGACGTTAAACCGCCAAGTATGAGGGTGTAATTGTGGAGACTCCATTCATACTCGTCGAGGTAGTCGTCGGCGTCATCTTGAAACAAGATATACATTAACCCTTCGCCTGATGGGTGCTCAAAGACATAAAAGTGTTTATCTTCCGTACCTAGCAAGTGTTCATAGAAACCGGGCTCTTTGTAGCGAGCTAACCAAATGGGCAATTCACTTTCACTCCAATAGGTTGAAAACTCATTTTCATTCGGCAACAACGCATCTTCGCCAAGCAACTGATATTCAGACGTATAACGATTAGCTTCGGTGTCTAGCCAGTGGTGCAGGCTGATCACTTCCATCTGGTTTTCAGCGATATAAATAACTGTCCAGAAAAGGCCAAACATGACCAAAGTCATCAAACCAAAGCTGCGACGGATTTTTCGGTAGATGCTCGGGTAATCGCCGTGGCTTAAACCGTTATGCTTTGAGTCGGTAACCTTGTCCATGAATAGTCTCTAATCGTGAATGTTCAAACCCTTTATCGAGCGCGTTACGCAGGCCATAGATATGACTTCGAAGTGCATCACTGCTTGGCGATTCATCACCCCAAACGGAATCAATAACTTCAGTTCTTGAAACAATTGATGGCGCATGACGCATAAGGACTTTTAGTATTTTTAACTGGATTCGACTCAACTTAATAAGCCTCCCTTCTCGATAAACCTCGTCGGTCTGCGAGTTGAGAGTAATATCAGCAAAACTCAGCTTTCCGATATCTTGGCGTGGTCCTCGGCTTGCCAATGCGTTGAGCCTTAAACTGAGCTCTTGCATGGCGAAAGGCTTAACCAAGTAATCATCTCCGCCCGCTTGAAAAGCCGCAATTTTGTCGTCCAACCTATCTTTAGCGGTTAAAAATAGAATTGGCGTAGGGCACTGCACCTCTTCTCTTAACTTTCTAACTGCGGAGATGCCGTCTAATTTAGGCATCATGATATCCATGATAATCACGTCATAATAATTATCAGATGCTAACTTCAACGCCGCTTCACCATGATAAGCACAATCGATCACCATCCCTTCTAACTCTAGGTAATCGGCAATGGTTTCTGCAACATTGTGGCTGTCATCAACGATCAAAACTTTCATCGATTTATTTCACCTTTCTTCACGAGTGCTTCACGTTTGAGTTTATAAGATACACCCTCAATAAACTAAATAAAGAGTATATAGATGAAAAAGTTAGCGCTGATTTCGGTTGTCGGTTTAATTCTAACTGGCTGTGGCGGTAGTGACAGTAATAGCAATGGAAGCAACGATAACAACACGCAAGCTCCATCAGCAGTTCAAGGTACTATTGACTCTGTTTCTGGCAACACCATTGTTGTAAATGGCTATAGCTATCAAGTAGACAGTGCGAACTATGCAGGCGAAGACGTGGCAATTGCAGACCTAGAAAAAAACATGATGGTCTCTATTTCATCTATTGCTCGTAGCGCTTCAACTCACACTGGCGGGACTCAAGTTGGTCTTGAGCCGACCATCGTTGGTCTTATTTCAGACACCAACCACAATAATGGCACATTTAAAGTCAATGGCATCGAATTGACCTTTACAGATCTGTCACGTGAAATTGAAAATGGTGATTGGGTGATGGTTTCTTCTTTACCGACAGCGAATGCAGGTTACAAAGTATTGTCTGTAGTGAAATTCGAGCACTCTAACTTAACAGCGTCGGTTGAAGTTGAAGGTTTGATTAGTGAGTTAGACAGCAACGCGAAAACATTCAAACTTGGCGCAAACTTAAGCGTTGATTATTCAAATGCCCACATCGATAACGATGGGAGCAACAATGGATTATCTAATGGCCTATGGGTTGAAGTGACAGGCTCAATGGCAGACTCTGTACTAACGGCCAATGAAGTGGAAGTCGAAGACTTTAACGAAGTAAGCAATGACACGGAAATAGAAGGCATTATTACTTGGGTGGCCAATGACAAATTATCATTTGATTTAAGCTACAAAGGTCGCTTTCTTGTCAATGACAATACTCGTTACGAAGATGGTAACCAATTAAGTTTGACCGTAGGTACAGAAGTCGAAGTAACAACGAAACAAGCTAACGGCGAAAATGTCGCTACCGAAATCGAATTTGAACACGACGATGATTCACAAGATTGGAATGATAATGACGTTGATTTTGAGGGTGAAGTTCAGAGTACAGATGATGAAACATTGAGCTTTACCATTAAGACAACCTCAGGCAATGAAACCGTCTACGTTAACCAAAACACTCGTTATGAAGATGGCCTAAGTTTCGATACTTTACATGGTCAACGTATTGAGGCTGAAGCTTACAAGGTTAATAACCAGTACATCGCAAGCGAAATCGAAGCAGAAGACAACGACTAACGCATTGAATATCCTTGCTATTAAGTTAAAAAGCCATGCACTACACATGGCTTTTTGATTTAAAGACAATTGAACTTCTAAGCTGATTCGGCTTCTTCAATTATGTTACTGCTTGCTTATTCAAAAGCTTTTAACAAGGAAGCTGAGTGACAATAAAAGAAGAAAATATACAATTCCAGCTCGTTTCAAATTCTGAATTCGAAGAACTGTTTACGTGTGTTAAACAAGGTCTTTTCATACACGTAGATAACGTTTTCGGCTGGGATGACGACTTCCAACGCAAACGACTTTTAAACGAATACCATCCCTCTTGGTTTCATTGGGTATACCGAGGAAAAGAGAGGATTGGACTTGTGTGTTTTAAGCCTTATGACAACGCCTACCATATTCATCTGCTAATCATTCTCCCTCAATACCAGGATCAGTCTCTTGGTAAAAAAGTCATGTCACTCATCCACGAAAAAGCCCATCAAGAACAACGAAACCAAGTCACTCTATCGAGCTTTAGAAGTAACACTCGCGCCATTAGTTTTTATCAGGCGCTTGGCTACCAAATTGTTGATGACAGCGATGAGAATTTTGTAGGGATGACTCTCACCCTAACTAACCATTTATAAACAGCCAGTTAGGTAGAAAGCGAAGTCTTAGCGATCAACTGACACATCCAACTTATTCAGTAACGACGGAAAGCCCCAACCATTCTCGCCTTCAACCACAGGTTCTCCGGTCAAATACTCAAACAGCGTTGGCGCTAAAGATCCATTAGCTTCGATTTTCAATTTCTGAGAGTTATCGCCAATTGGCACTCCCCAGAATCCGATAAAGGCATCTTTCTCTAAGTAATCCTCACCAGCATGACGACCCGGCACCTTGGTGTTGTAGCCAATTCCCGCTTTAGGGAACAAGTTAACCGTGCCAGCCCTATCTTCAAGGTAGATATTAGCCAGTTGATTTACTGAATCTGGTCGAGGTGTTGGTTGCGTCAATGAAGTCCACTCAGCACTACTACACCACGTTGTCACATCCGCCTTAACCGCTCGGTTAATACATTTTTCAACCAATCGAGAATACTGTGCAAAATCAGCTTCGCTTGGTGATGCTAGGTATGGATTTAACCTTTGCGTATCGAGCAAAATCGGCGCTCGGTTGTCTTCCAAAGACTCATAGAAAAGCTTGTCACCTTCACGTGTGATCAATTCATCAACCCGTTTTAAATCACGGTTGCCAATCACACGAACAGCGCAACGTTGTTGATCACATGTGCTTTCTCTTACGACCATATAATCAAGACTTTCAGGCAAGCGCTGCGCTATCTGATTAATGATGTCTATGTTCTGACCATCTGGCGCTGCAATCGGATACCACTGCGTGAGTTCTTGGTAAACCGGCTGAACCTGCCACCCGTGAGCCGAATTAAAGAAGTCCATCATAAAGTTACCACCGGCCGTCGAGGCGACCACCACATCCAATTCCTTCGAGCTTGGGTAGCTTAGAGCATTGGTAATTTTAGGCCCTTCACCCTCGTCTGAAGATATCTTCTTAACCACAATGGGATACTCTAGCCCTGCTTGTAAGCCTTCAAATACCTGCTTTTCGGGATTGAGCGCGTAGAACACCGGCGTTAAACCATGATCCCCTGCCATACCCCATAGCGTTTTATCGTAAACGCCGGCACTGCGGTAGGTCGCTTCAATCTGGCGTATCCAATAGTCCAGTCGATTAAGCTCTCCGGTCGGCATCAGAATTTCGTCACTAAAAGGACCGGTAAAGTGTGCGAAGTGATCCGGCCATGGGTTATACACCAAGGTGTAATCTGGCATCCCTTTTCCATCTAACTCGGCAAACTGAGTAATCGATTGTTTAACCTGAGCCTTCTTTGAAAACTTAGTGAAAAAATCAAAGCCAGATATAGTCTGATACGCTTCAATATCTTCAATCAAGGCTAGACGCTTTTCTTGCAAAACCACTTCGACTTCTGAACGTTCTTGAAGCTCTTTCACGCAGCGTTTCTCACCATAATCACGCAGTGATTCACCCAAACCTAGGTTCACGAGGCCATCGTAAGTGGTATGAGCATTCCAATCATATTGAGCGTTACAGTTCAGCGTTTTCAGGTAATCAAGGCGGTCAAACATGGTTTGCACCTTGTTGTCTGCCATCAATACATCCAACTGCAACGCATCATTACCAAAGAAGTAATACGCTCGGTCGATCTCTCGGTCGACAAAGTGGAAATTAGGGATGCCAGTGCCACCTTGCCCCGATACTTTCGCACCCGTTTTAATGATAGGTAGGTTACGTACACTGATCGTCGGAGTAGAAGAGATCCCCACTCGGCTAATATTGTCTCGATGCTCTTGATAGAGTTTTTTGAAGAACGGAAGATAATTCGGATCACGGTAGGTTTGTTCCGACAGAACTTCCATGAACCTCACCTTCTGTTGATGTTCAGGTTCAATCACTTTTTCTAGCTGAGGTTTATATTGCGCTCGGTTTTTATGATTCTGATAAGCAACCGAAATGAAAGGTGAATTTTCATCGACCAACCCCTCGAGCAATCCTTGCTGTAAACCATCGACCGTCACTTGGACCGCAAAACGTTTGCGTTGTTGGGAATCTAAGAATTGAATGAGCGCGTCAGGCTGATCACTGAACGCTTGCTGCATCCAATCATCGAGTGCTGCTGCGCGTTCTTTTTTAAACACAAATTGTCGGTAAGCTTTAAGTAAGTTTAAGCGTACAAAATCAATGAGAGTGATGGTAAGAGCTTGTGCTTTGTTATTCGGCTTATCAGCGTTTTCTGGTTTACCATCTTCTGCAATCGCCAACATTGCAGACTTCATGTCGCCGTCATCCATTCCCAATGCCGCTTTACCAATCAAATCAACGATGATCGGTTGAATCTGAGCGATGATCGCTAGATCTTCAGGGCTATTGGTTAAGTATGTGTAATTCGCAGGGAGCGTGTCCATATCCTGCCAGACACCAATTTCGAATAACGCATCGTAGATAACCACCATGTTGGCAATGAACTGTTCATCGATACGAATACCTTCATGATGTCCCGTTGCTTCAGTCGAGGTATCTGGCTCGTGATGCTCTGAGGTTGGCTTATCTCCAACATGATAGAGGCTATGTTCAAAGCCCTTTAATGCCTGCTCATCATAAACCGTCGACAAGTAAGATTTGAATATATCTTCACTGCCCAAGCCTGAATAGCGGTCGTAATAACTATAGAGAAAATAACCCAAAGGAATTGAGTACGTCGGGTTGGATAACTGAGCAACGACTCGAGCTTTGGTTTTGACATCTAAAGGGAGAGCGAGAATATACGCATCTAATGTAACGCCACCAATGGTGAAAAGAGCCGCATCACGAGTGAGTTTGGCAGAATAACTTAGGCTTGAAAGCACCTGATTTTTCAACACTTCACTGGAGCTAAACACGCCACCAATGACGGGCGTTGTTGATATATCAGCCGCACTCGGAGCTGACGCAACCGCCAACGATAAAACACTGAATAAACTGGCGTAACTGCGAACGTGAGAATAAGAGCTCATCAAATTTCCTTTAGATCAACACACTTCTATAAATACGACTTATTGTTTCAGTTTAAACTGATTAGTCAACTTATGGTCACCTCTAGGTTTTATACAGACAATCAACACCTATAAATCACACGTAAATCTATAAATAACAACCACTTACCCAAAAGATCAATTGACAATAACATCAATTACAAGCACCAAACATTCACCATAGATATCACTCGCATATATAACTCCACCAATTAGATATGTCTCTAGAATAAATACACCCGCTATTTCCACTACATTCCGTTTTGATACATTTCTCACCAATGGCATTCAATTTATAAATAGTCATATTTATCAATGACATTCTCCCAATTGATTCCAGAGTAGTAAATTTTTATCAATAACTTAATAGGAGAACTAACATGAATGGTCAACGTTCACTGTTAGCAGTGGCAATAGCCCTAGGGATAGCAGGATGTGGTAGCGACAGTTCAGATAGCTCCACAACTGATACTGGCGGTTCAACAGCAACTTCAGCGTATTTAACAGCAAAGGCCGCTGATGGCTACTTGGTAGGAGCCAATGCGTGTTTGGATCTAAACAGTAATAAAGTTTGTGATAAGGATGAGCCAAGTGCCGTAACGGGTGACGATGGTTCGTTTACAATTGATAATCTAACTCAAGAACAACTTGAACAAAGTACTCTGTTGATCGAAGTGGTTGCCGGACAAACCATCGATACCGATAACCCAGGTGTCGTTCTAAGCAAGAGCTATCGCTTAACTGCGCCACCAAAATCCGCATTTATTAGCCCATTAACGACTCTGATTCAAAATGAAATAGAGAGTGGTTCTTCGTTAGAAGAAGCTAAAACAGCTATTCAAGAGAAGTTGGGGACAACTCTCGATTTAACGCAAGATTATATCGAAGCCAAAAACAATAACGACTTAGCCGATTCACAAAAAGCGGCTTTTGAAAACCTACACCGCGTTGCTCAAGTTACCGCTTCAGTCATGGCAGAGAACACGGATGCGTTATCAGAAACAGCAGCGGGCGCCGGTATTTCTGTCGAAGCACTCACCGCATTGATTAATGAAGAGGTCACTCGAGTCCTCGAGGAAGTCGTAAAAAATATTGAAGCAGCTGAAGATAACTTCAACCCAAGCGATATTGCTGGCAGCATTAATCGCGATCACATCGCCATTGATGACTCTAATCTCGAAGATAAAATTAAAGAAAATGAGGCAAATAAAGGATCTAAGCAAGCCGACCTCGCGAAGCTTATCAAAACAGACGGTATCAATTGGTTTGGCGGCGATAATGACACTGGCAAAGATTTAGTAGTTGCCTATGGAACATTGAAGTCTGATGCAGATAACTCAGTTACCGATACCAGTTATATTTATGATTACTTTGCTGAGCAATTTGTTGAGTTTGAATATACCCCTGACACAAATAGCATGGTGTTAGGACAAAACGGTTGGGAAGCGAGCGATGATACCTTAACCAGCATTAAGCCGAACGAAGACGGCAGCTTAACTCTAGAATCTAGAAGCTCGATTTTTAGTGAAGTTGCTAGCGCCAAGCAATTAGATATCAGTGGGCTCAATGTTCGTTCCATCATGGATCAAACGGATGATGAGAACGTTTGGTCTAACATTATGCCAGTAGGTTTAAAATTCCCTGACAACACAACCGCATATAAATTGTCTGTAGAAGACATCAGCGACAACATTTATACCTTTTACAAAGGTGAATGGTGTGCCGAGCACGCTCCGGATCGCTACGAGGCACTGAATAACTCGTGTAACGGAATAAGCGCCTTCAAGAATGGTAGCGATACATGGCTTGCGACTTTAGCATCGACCATCGCTGAAGATGAATCGGATCGTCATGACACTGCATATAACAACCATGCAGATTTAATTCCAATGGCAGGTATGGAAAGTGCTGAGATATTTGCACAGCTGCTTTCTAACGGCACCGTAGTTTATTATACAAGAGCATGGAATTTAGATTCTACATTCTCCAAATTGTCAGAACTCGGTTCGTGGAAAGATGAATCCGTAAATGGCGAGGTATTACGTCAAGTTACGATTCCTGAATCTATCCACTCGCAAGCTACATGGTCTAACTACCAAAAAGAAGATAACTCCGCTTACTTGTCTGTAGTCGAAGGCTTTGTACGTATTACCTACAAGGAAGTTGAAGATGCAGGCAGTGAGGCTTATGTTTTTGATGAAGCGACTAAGCAGTTCATTTTGGATAACGCATTAACACCACAACCTTTACACCCTCTCAACCTACAGGCTTGTCTTGACTCGCTGCCGGATGCTGAGTTCATTGCGGCGGCTAATGACGTGACGGTTTACGATGTACAGCGCACACCGATATGGGATCCTGAGCCAGTAACACAGAACCTAACTTATGAGTTTATCTATCTTGGAAATACTTTCTCTTGGCTGAATGACGTTACGTTGGTCACCGGGCTACCAAGTTGGATTTCGGACTTAGCAGGTAGCTTAGAAAAAACGCGTATCGATATCAAAGATCCGGAAGGTACTTTAATGGGGTATGAGTATTCATATAGCTCTGAAGATCACTATCTAGGTCAAGAGGGCTTTAACTCTGATGACTCACTAGGTTGGGGGTCGGCTAAAGCATTATTACCACTGACGATTACTGACAACCAGAAAATCATCAATCAAACGGTAGACTTTGGAACGTCAACTAACGCACCACTTGCCTCTCAGTTTGATTATTGGTTTGACGAGATCAGCGGTGAAGAGTTCGTAACTGAGTACCCTGGATTAAGAACCGTTTCTGTAGAGACCTCACTAAACGATATTATCAACGGACAACCTTACTTTCTGCCCACTTTCAACTACCAAGAAACCTACCTAGGTAAAGAAGAAGTTACTGTGCCTGCGGGTACCTTTGCTGCATGTAAAGTAACAAGTAAGACACAATTCGAAAATGACGGACCTCGTGACACTCAAACCACCTGGGTGACCAACCGAGGTTCAATTAAGTCCACCCGCGAAGAACCTTCTTGGGGCATGTCGATTGTGACTGAGGCAAAAAGCTTACCTTCTATTCAATAATCGTTAGATAATATGAGCAAGCCAATATCTTATTGGCTTGTTTTTTTTCGTATTAGCTCTTTAAGCCAACATCTCCATTCCCAAAACTTGATAGCATTTCAAGCTCATCGCTTCCCCTAGTTAAACGCTCTCGCCACTCTGCCGTTGCTGCTCAATTCGTAATGACCAATATAGGCTGGGATAAACACCGATTGCCCTTTAGTAAGCGTTAAGTGCTCGCCTTTCTGACTCACGAGCGTTAGATCATCGTCTATTGCCATTAATATTTCAGCGCCGCTTGTGATGACTTCTTCTTGCTGAGGGCGATGAAAGATATTGAAATCAAAATCACTGACCGGGATATCATAGCTATCACATTGACCCAGTTTTGAGGGTGCTAATAATAAGCGTTCGAACGGGATTGGCGTAAATTTTGTGCAGGCGACTAACTCAGCCACATCAATGTGTTTTGGCGTTAAACCTGCTCGTAGCACGTTGTCTGAATTTGCCATGATCTCGAGCCCGGTTCCCTTAATGTAAGCGTGTGGAGTGTTCGCATTCAAATACATCGCTTCACCCGGCTTTAGCGTGATCAAGTTAAGCAGCAGAACACAAAACAAACCGATGTCGTTCGGGTACTGATGGCTAAGCTCAGTAACCAAAGCAAACTCAGCTTGGTCTTCGTGAGCGTCTGCGTAAGTCAGAAGTTGCTCTAATGCTTGATGTTTACGTTGGTCATCTAGAGTTAACAGATCACGGAAAAACGTTTCTAAACCTAAAGAATCAAGATTGTTACCAAACTCTTCAACCAAACCAGCCAGCTCGATCGAATCCAACTTTTTGAACAGGCCTAATATTTCATTGAAATCTCGAAAGCCATTCATCGCTTGGTATTCAGTGATCGCGTAAACCAATTCAGGTTTGTGGTTCGAGTCTTTGTAATTACGATGTCCTGCAGTCAGAGGGATTCCTGCTTGCTCTTCTCTCGCAAAGCCAATTTCGGCTTGACGCTTGTTTGGATGAACCTGAACCGATAGTGCCTTTTCTGCTGCCAAGATCTTAAACAAGAACGGCAGTTCACCGAACTCCTGCGCAATATCAGTAGATAGATAGGCCGGTTTATTCTTGTTAATCAGCTCAGAGAGAGGCACCAAATGTTGGTCTAGTTTGACCATTGAACAACCTTTCGGATGCGCTCCCATCCAAACTTCCGCTTGCGGCTCTTGTGACTCATTCTTAAAGCCAAACAGTTCACGTATAGAAGAAATGCTCCCCCATGCATAATTTTGGATGGTGTTTTCCATTGGGAAAAATGAGTGCTCTGAGAAGTGGCTGAATGACATGGCGTTTTCCGTAGTGAGCCCTTTGAACACAATTCAGAGAGCTGATTTCTAATAACGTAAATAATTAGAAAGACTACAGAGAGCAGCTAGAACCCACATGAGATGAGGTCTTAGACGCAATAGGAAAAATTCTTAGAAACGGGTGAGAACGATGAAAAGCGTGAAAAGAGTCACATTTGAATGCTACGTATAAAAAACGCTGAAGATAGGATAGCTGCACAATAACCAGAGGACCATTAGCAGCTATCTTATTTACGAAGAAACCCCTTAAAAACCAGAGCGAGCCTCTGCACTTTTCTGAGGTGATTGAGCTTGTAGGAAAGGCAGTAGCAGTAACCCGATGACCGCAGCACAAGTAGAGATGGTAATGAAGAACCCACTCCAGCCATAAGTTTCTAGAACGAGCGCTAATGGGTAACCAGAGAGAGCTGCACCCATGTAAGCAAACAAGCCAACAAAGCCGGTTGCCGCCCCGGCAGAGTCTTTATGTGAGCATTCCGCGGCAGCCATGCCTATTAGCATTTGAGGGCCAAAAACAAAGAAGCCAACACAAAATAGCCCTGCAGCTTGAAACACAAAATTAGTTAATGGCATAAGCCATAAAGCAGATACCGAGAGGAAAATACCAATCGCAAACAGGATGTTCATCGGGCCACGGTTACCAGCAAACAGTCTATCCGATCCCCACCCAGCAACAAGTGAACCAACGAAGCCACCAATCTCAAACAGAGATAAAGCAGCATTTGCGTTGATCAAACTGTAATGGTGTTCTTCGGTGAGATATAAATTCCCCCAATCGTTGACGGCCGTTCTTACGATGTAAACCAACACATAACTAAAAGCGAGCAACCAAATGTACTTGTTGCTGAACACGTAAGTTTTCAAGATCTCTCGATAACTTAACCCTTGCCCATGGCTCTCTTGCGCCAATTCTAGATGGTCATTGCGCCACTTCCCTACAGTCGGAAGCCCCATGGTGGTGGGCTTATCACGTAAGCGCCAACAGACGATAAGACCGATAAAAACACCAATCACACCCGGCCAGATAAAACCTGATCGCCAACTGTACTGGAGAGTTAGATAGCCCACGAGAATAGGAATCAATGCCCCACCAACGTTATGTGCTGTATTCCAGATTGCCCAACGGAATCCTCTTTCGGAGCGAGAATACCAAGTAGTGAGTAGTTTAGAGCATGATGGCCACCCCCAACCTTGGAACCATGCATTGAGCACCCAAAGCGAGATAAAAGCGGCCAACGAACTAGAAAAGCCAAACGCGATATTGATCAAGCCTGTCGCGATTAGGCCAAGACCCATAAAGTAGCGCGGGTTTGAACGATCCGATATTGTCCCTGAGATAAATTTCGATAAGCCGTAAGAAAGGTAAAAAAGCGTGCCAATTAAGCCGATATCACCTTTGTCTAAGCCAAGATCGGTGATCATGGCTGGTGCGGCATAATTAAAGGTTTTACGAGTGAAGTAAAAACCGGCATAACCAACATACATACCTATCATGATGTGAAGGCGCCAGTAGCGGTAACTCTGATTGACCTCGTCATCACTTAGAGTATGACGATTTGACGTTGTTGAGCGCAGAAATCCAAACATACTCGTTCTCACACTTTAGGTAATGTAACGCTGATATTGGTGCCCGAAGAGGAACCATTAGCGTTGATTATCATCTTGCCACCGAGCGCCTGAACGCGCTCTTGCATACCACGAACACCCATCCCCTTGAGAAGATCTTGCGCTGTAAAACCAACGCCATTATCTGATATCTGAAGATAAGCCTGATCATCCAAAATCAGTTCAATTTTAATCTCGCTCGCACCGGCGTATTTATGGGCATTGTTTAAGGATTCTTGGCACAGTCGGAAGAGAGTGACCTTAAGCGTGTCACTCAAACATGAATAATCACCTTGCCAATTTAGCTGGATATCAACGCCATGATCTGAAAACTCCATTTCCCGTATCAGCTGTTCAACGGAGTCCTTTAGGTCAAGGTCATCCAACATTTTAGGTCTTAGTTTTGTGAGTAGGCGTTTGGTGGTGTCATAAACATTCAAAGACAATGACTCAATCGTGCCCGCACAACTAACACTCATTTCAGCGGCATCAACACGCTTAATAATATTTGCTTGAGTTCGAATTGCCGTGATGTTTTGGCCAATCTCATCATGTAGCTCACGAGCAATGTCACGACGAACCGATTCTTCAGCCGTGATTAACTGACGTGAAAGATTTTGATTTCTGGAGAGCTCACTGCGCAATTTCGAATTGAGATCTTTTTGCTTTTGAACCGCAAGCCCCAGCAATATGCCAGTGATGGTTTGAGCGGAAAGAGATAAGAGTAAATCGGTAATTTCGAGTTTGGACGTTCCACTGTGGGCAGCTATCAGCGCGACACTGTTTAACAAGGTCGCGAGCAAAGCGCCTTGCCACCCGTAGCGAACCGCCAACAAGATAATAGGAATCGCCATACAAAATGGGGCAAAGCGTCTGAGTTCATCTGGCAGGCTGGTCTGTATCAAAATACTAGCCACCAGCAATATGCTGTATAAGGCAATGTGACGAATTTTAAACTCTACAGCATTGTGAATTAAGTAAGAGCTCAACGGCGCCCACTTGTTTTGAAATAGATAGTTCCAAACTAGATAACACATAGGGACGAGCATTAACCCGCCAGTGATGCTCACCAACCACACCATGTAAGTTGCAGGCACATGAGAACCGACGACAGCGACATTGATCAGTGAAGTCACCATTATAATGCTGGCCATGACCAATAAGTGCCGGTTTTGGTCACCATAGTAATACCGTTTGGCAAATAGAGTAGCTGGAATGCTTAATCCGCTGGCGATTAAAACGGTTAACCATTGGGGTTCATCCAGTAATAGAGCCAAAGCGATTGCGAGCCCCCACTCTGCAACGTAAATGGCAGGCCAATATTGTGTACGAGTGTGCAGCGTCATTCCCAATCGAAGGGAGAATGGGAAAAGCAGAATGGCTAACTCAGGGTCATTAATAAAATAGAAAGCGATAACCCACAAACAAAACCATGCGCAACCCGCCATAAAAACCCCGCACAGGGAGGTTGCTAGGTAAGAACGCATTAGTACTGTTCTTGAGTGAATAGTTTGGCTAGCTCAACGTTGTTTTTAACATTAAGTTTGTCCATAGCATTGGCACGGTGCACATGTACCGTTTTATGGCTAACCCCTAACTCAATAGCAATAGATTTTACATCGAGCCCTGTCGCCAATAATTGGCACACTTCGCTTTCTCTGCGGGTTAACTGATTTAAAGAGGCCTTATTCTTTAGTGGTGTAGCAAGCTTTATTGCGATATCTGGCGTAAGGTAACAGCCGCCATTTGCGCTCGTGTGTACGGCTTGAATTAACTCATCAGGACTGCAGCGCTTGCTGAGATAACCTTTAGCTCCTAACTCTAACGACTTTTCAACCATCGCCGGAGAGTCATGTACGCTCAACATGATGCTGGCAATGCCCGATGGAATTTCTTCCAACAAACTCAGGCCACTTTCATCTTGCATTGAAATATCCAAGATAACGACATCAGGGTGACAACTTGGTAGTCCGAGGCGCGCTTCTGCCGCAGAGCTGAATTCACCCACGACCGTAATATCAGTTTCAAGACTGAGTAATTGAGCAAAGCCAGATCGAACAATGACGTGGTCATCAACAAGCGCAACATTAATCATGATATCAACCAAAATTAAGAGTAAGAAAGAAAAATAGCCCCGATAGGAGCTATATAAAATTAAGTTTATTGATAGAGATGATACTGAATCGAACTAACGATTGGTATGATCTCACGTGCTTTAATCAAATAAAGCACGCGAGACTAACTACGCGTTTTGAGCCGCTAGGTGCATCTTCTTCGCGTGACGAATCTTCTTCTCTTCCGCAACCGCAACGAATAGCAATAACACGATACAAATGGCAGCTGACGTATCGAGTGCTGCGAATGTCCCCTTCCAACCCGTTAAGCCGAAAATTGGCGTTCCGTCTGCAATCATACCTAGGCCAAGTTTGGCAAAGCTGTCACCAATTAGGTAAGCAAATGTGCCTTTCACGCCGTCAGCAACACTGATTGCTTTCTTAGGTACAAAACCTACCGCAGCAACACCAATCAACAGTTGAGGACCGAACACTAGGAAGCCAAGTATGAACAGTGACGCTAGGTACATGAACTCACTCGTTGCATTTTGGTAGAACTCTAGAGAGACAATAATCAATCCAAGCGATACACAAGCAACTAAAGCACGACGTCCGTTCGCAAGGTCTGATAAATAACCCCACATCAATGTGCCAACCAGAGCACCGACTTCAAACAGAGTAAAGCCTGAAATCGCCGTTTCTTTTGATAGGCCTAGCTCTTGATACGCGTAAACGGTAGACCATTGATCGATACCGATACGAACAATGTATAAAAAGATATTCGCGAAGCAGAGCAACCAGATCACTTTGTTTTTAAGAATGTACTCAACAAAGATCTCTTTTTTGGTCATTTGATTCTCTTCAGCAGCTGTATCTTCTTCGCTGATTTCTTCATCAAATAACTCTTCAACTGTACCTAAGCCGTATGCTTCTGGAGAGTCGTTACCAAAGCGCATACCAATGAAACCAACGACAATCGCGATGATCGATGGGAAAACAAACATACCAATTACGTTGCCATCAAATAGGTAGTTCGCACCAAACAGAGCAACACCAGCAGCACCCGCACCACCCACGTTGTGCGACATATTCCAAAGACCTAAATACGAACCACGCTTGTTACGAGGCGTCCATTTAGTAATTGTTGAATAACTTGAAGGGCCACCCGTACTTTGGAAAAAACCACTCAATGCGTAGAAGGCAACCATCATGAATAAGCTAGCGCTGCCGCCACCCATACTGAAGCTGAAGCCCAACATGGCAATACCAGAAAGGACAAGCATGAATGGCAGGAACTGTTTGGTATTTTTACCATCGGCGTAATAGGAAACGACGGTTTTACCAATACCATAAGTAATTGAGAAACCAAGACCGATAAGACCTAGATCCGTCATTGATAACCCATAAGTAGAAATCATGTCGTTTTGTGCGACATTGAAGTTCTTACGGATTAGATACATGGTTAGATAACCAATGAACACGACTAGGTACGATTGCAGGAAGGGTTTAAACCACATCTTTCTTCTAGTTTCGACCGGAAGATCCAGCGTCGGTTTTCTAACCTGATCTAGGAACTTTAACATTGTGAACTCTCTTATTTTTTGTGAGGTCTGCACGGCATAATTGCGACCATGCATTCTTTGTTAGTTGACCGTGAAATAATAAGGAGTCTAAAAATCGACCGCATGAGAGAGGGTCTTAGAATAACTAGGAAAAATTCTTAGTTCGGAATTGGGAGTCAAGAAACCGTGAACAGCATCACTTTGTTTACGGTGTGTTATGTATTGATATTACGATAACAAAAGTCGCTCATTTCAAGGCTGACGAACCGTGTAAATAAACAGAAACAAGTGAAACACTTCGCAACAAACAAAGCATTATTCATAATGGTTGCCTGACATTGCATTGATAAAGTTTGGATCCTTTTGTAAACACATTTTAGGTTCCAACTATGAATTCAATGATCAAATCATCACTTGCGATTGCTATCAGCCTTCCACTACTTGCTGGGTGTGTGACACCTGGTGAAGATGATCCCAATGCGAGCACCAAGCAGGGCGCAGTCGGTGGCGCACTGTTAGGGCTCACGATAGGTGCATTAACAGGTGATGCTGACCTAGCAATGAAAAGTGCCGTTGTCGGCGGAGTAGCCGGCGGGGTTGCAGGTGCAGGTAACGACATCAGAAGTAATCGAGACAACATCCGTCACGATAGCCGCAACGAAGCTATTGCACATACCAACGTGAACGCTGCAGCACCAACAGAAACAAAGCAACAAAATTGGGTAGAACTCAATAATTTCATTGGCGAATGGGATGTCACTATCCACAATCACGTTAACACTCTGGATACCATCTCGGACTTGGAGTCGACAGGAAAACTGAACAGTATTAGTCAAGCTGAGGTGAGCGTAGCTAATTCACAAGGTATCAACCTAACGGCTCAGTTCTCTTACGATGAAGCTCAAGGCTACCAAATGGATGTCACCAACCAAGCCACCAAGGTGAATGTCAACTTTGCTGGCGAGCCTCAATCTCAAAATAATCGTTACAATTTTTATCCAACTAACATCCAAGATGTCATCTATGAGGGCGTAAATAGTGCTGATGTTCGCATTGAATTAGGTATGCTCAATAGCCAGCTTTGGATCTTAGAAAGCTACGCTTACCTAGATGGTAGTGAAAAGAAAATACAATCAATTCGATTTAACAAAGCCAGCTAGCTTTTCGTTATTAGCGGTTCGTTATTAATTATTAGCTTCTAAATCGCAGATCAAATAAAACGCCAGTATCGGTTCATCGCCATCAAACTCCATGGCGTGCCCGATACTGGCTCAACATTCATTCCTATTAAAATAGATTCGATAGGCTTGTTACGTTTTGTGCGAATCGAACTACAGTCGTTTACCGCTGCCGTCTTCCCACATTACTTCGCACTCTTCTTTGATAGCGGCTTTCAACAGTTCAACCAACGGAAAAGCTCGGCTACCGATATTGACAGGCGCTTCAACAACTTCTTCTTCATTGTCCTCATCAGCATTTTCTTGCTCTACGGGTTTGCTCTGCTCTGCGGCGATCGCAGTGCGTAAATTATCCAGAGCTTGAGGAACGTCTGGAGCATCGATGGCTCCTGGGATCGCGCCACTATGTCCAAGCATCTTAATGAACTGAAGACCGACCTCACCAAACATCGTGACGCTAGCATGAGCCTTGCAACTAAAAGTAATTAACATAATGAGCCTCTATCAAATTTAGGTATCTACAAACTATGTTGAGTAAATCATTGGAAAGCAAGTACATAATAATCAAATAGCCTCTACCAACCTGATCTTTGAATACCATGTTCTAGAGACGACCTGCACCGTCGGTGACGTACATCACGATTTATAATGATTTGATTATTCTTTCATATGAAAGATTGATTACAGTCACACTAAATAGCTGTCTAAGTCTCCGCGTAGCTTATTATTTAATCTACTATTAATACCATTATCAAAATCTTTGGCACAAATCACATGAAAAGGCTCGTCGGCAGACACCTAGAAGAAATGGCGGACATACGCTCCACCCGCAAGCAAAAAATTGTTCACTCCTTTTCACTGACTGCCGCGGCGTTATTCATTTTTTACACTTGGGCTTACTTCCAAGGCCAACATTACACGCTGTCGGTTTTCGAACTGTGTTTTGCACTTATCGCTATCTCCAATGCATTTTACGTAAGAAAAGTCATTAACCCTAAGTATTCAGAATTGATCCTGAGCGGTGTTTTGCTGGTTCAAGGGGTCATCCTATTTTTGTACAGTCACGCCATTCCTGACCGAATTCTTTGGCTCTACCCTATTCTGGCGGCGGTGATTTTTATCAATGACTTCAGAATTGGAATCATATTTAGCACCTCATTTTGTTTGTTTATCAGCACCCTGATTACGGCAATGCCCAATAACTTTTCTCTGCCATTTAACAGCACACATCGGTTTATTCTTAGCCTGTTTACCATGAGTTTGGTGTGTCATACATCGGCCTATTACTACACAAAAGCCGTCAGCTATATTCAACGCCTCTACAAAGAAGGCATTGAAGATCTGGCCTATCGAGACCAACTTACAGGCTTGGCCAATCGTTGGAGTTTTGAACGTTGGGCGGTCGAGAAGTTAGCCACCGTTGATAGCAAACGATCCCTCACCGCATTGGTGTTTCTGGATATCGATGATTTCAAAAGTATCAATGACAGCTACGGCCACGATGTGGGCGATAGCGTCTTGCAGCATTTTGCCAATCGCTTGAGTAACAACATTCGAACTAGAGATCGAAAGAATCATGAGTACGATTATTCCATCGCGCGTTTTGCTGGGGACGAGTTCGTTCTAATGCTCTATGACATCCCAACTCGAAAAGACCTCGACGGTATTCTTGATAGAATATGTGGGTTGTTTGAGAGTGGTTGTCAGACCAACGAAAGGATAAAAGAACTCACACTCAGTGTTGGGGTTTCTTTGTATCCGCAAGATGCACAAGAATTACATGAGTTAACGAGATGCGCCGATAAAGCGATGTATGTGGCGAAACATTCAGGGAAAAACCGATACGCTTATTATCACGACAACCCAGTATCGACCTTGATAGAAGAATTACCTGCAAACCTCTCCTGTTCAGAATCTGATTCTTCTGAACTTGAAGATTGTCTTGAAGCGAAATTGGAAGGGAACAATGTTACGCTATTAAAAACGCGTCAACGCTAGCCATTAATATCGCTTACACCTAATATCGCTCACAATTAAGCGTACTAACCAGCCATATACATAAGCCAAAGGCTCACTAACCCGATCACAATGATCCAAACAACTTGTCGTGTTCGGTTTGGGTTATTGCCTCTAGGTCTCACTACCGTTTTAAAAGCGGCTTGCTTGGCCGACTGAAGAAACGGGGCTTCAATCTCACGTTTTTTCACGCGACGTTTAACAGCGCTATTCGCTACCTCGGTAAAACGTTGGCTTTGCTCCGTTGTAAAGTCGTTATCAAAGCCCATCCGACCATGCCTTTCGCCATGTTTTTGCTGAACTGCCATAGCGGCCTCCTTGGCGGTCTACTCTACACTCAAGTATAGACATAATTTCATATTCTTACCTGTTCAAGATTTTCGAATAAGACACTCAACGCTATGCCATCTTCTTTTGAAATCAAATTACATAAACTACAGCTATTCCAGTTTATGAGGGTTTCAAAATGACGAATGTAAGAGCAGTAGATCATGTGATTGCAGCACATGCCACTTCCGATGGTGATGGCGTCAAAATCCAAAGACTCGCTGGTTTCAATAACACGCGTTTCTCTCCATTTTTGATGGTCGACGAACTTAAGCCGGATGAAAGCAAGGACTATGTTGGTGGCTTTCCTCCTCACCCTCACCGTGGGATAGAAACGCTGACTTACATGCTTAAAGGTCACTTCCAACACAAGGACCACATGGGGAATGTCGGTGAACTTCGCAGCGGTGGCGCACAATGGATGGCCGCGGGTCGTGGTGTGATTCACAGTGAAATGCCGATGATGGAAGAAGGTGCGTTGCACGGCTTTCAGATTTGGATAAACCAGCCAGCAACACACAAAATGCAGCCAGCGCAATACCATGATTTCCAGAGTGAAAGCATTGCAGAACATCAAGATGAACAAAGCGGTTTATTACGAGTGATTGCAGGTGGATTTGAGCTGTATAACCAAACTGACGATGATTCAGAGGCTTTACAAGCGCAAGGACCATTACAGAAAACAGGTGTGCCGTTAAGCGTTGCGGATTGGCGAGCGAATTCAGGGCAAAAAGTGACGTTAGGGACTAATGTTAATCACAATGCCATGACTTACGTGTACCGAGGCAGTATTAAGATCGGCGACAAAGTGATCAACCAAGGTCAGCTTGCCCTACTCACCAAGGCTGAATTGTTGTCTTTAGAAAGCCTCGAAGATTCAGGTGTACTGATTTTTTCTGGTCAACCGATTAATGAACCTGTCGTGCACTACGGTCCGTTTGTCATGAACTCGATGGAAGAGATTGAACAGACGATTCAGGATTACAACAACGGCGTATTTGAGACTTACTGATTTGCAGATATCTGTCTTGAGATTTGAGATTTGAGATTTGAATTTAAGATTTAAGATTGAAGATTGAAGATTGAAGATTGAAGAGATTTTGCAACGAACAACGAATTTTGGTCGTCCATTTGATGACTGTAAAAACAAGTGACACTATCCACTGCCGGTTACTATCACTTATTTAACCACGCTCTTAGAGCGTGGTTTTTTCTTATTAGTCAGAAACTAAAACACAACTTCTTATAAGTACTCACACAAATAAGCCGTTGATTCTTTTACCTGTAGGTCGAAAGAAGAATCGCCCGCAACGTCAAAAGACTCACCAGATTGATATGTTGTCCAATCTTCATCACCAATACGCTTCACAATTAGAGCACCCTTAACAACGGTCATCTTTTCCGGAGCTGCGGTACCGAATGTATATTCGCCAGCAGCCATCACACCAACACTCACATCAGCACCAGACTGATTAAACGCTAACGACTTAACGCCACCATCAAAGTATGTATTCTCTTTAATCATTGTACTTCCTTGTTATCTTCAAATTGCAATTATTGGGCTTCAATGAATCAGCCTATGCGTAAATTCACGTGATAATTGTTTTAACCAATTCACGACATTCCTACAAGAAATAAATACGCATAGCTTAAGTCTTTTCTACAATAGAGATGCATTGACTGAACGAATGTCATCAGAAAAACTTAAAATTAGCCAAAGCAACCCATTTATCTAGAACATTCGATCCTGCTTCTAACTCTCGCAACTATCTTTGCAAACTAAGGTTTTAATTTATAGTATTTAAGGCAGTATGAGTAAGGAAAAGACGAGAACATGGCGAAAAAGAGCACCAAAATAGCAGATCTATTTGCCAACTCGTTACGTTACATTTTCTTATTGGTTGCCGCTATTATTGCTCTCACTGCAGGGTATTTCGCCTATCAAACCCACCAGCAATCCGTCAGCCCAAGTAATGTGTACGGCACATGGATAGAGATTGGCGCTCCACCTTACAAAACCGACATCCTGACTCTTTCCGACAATGGCGTGATGATGAACCATCGTTTCATCAGTACTTCATTTGATTTTGATGGCAAAGTTGTCACCATCAATACAGGTTCTGGGTCAACCGTTTATACGATAAGTGGTACCTACGATTCCCCTCGTTTAAAACGACTCGTTCCGAGCGTCCCTTCACAACAGTTCATTAAAGAGGGCTATGAAGACACAGCCGCGGGTGATACCCACAGTGTTATGCAGCAACGACGCGCTTCATTAGCGGAACAATTCAAACGATAAACCCCTTAGTTTTTTGAATAAGCACTGTATTTATCACGCAACCTATCTCAGCTTCATACATCCAACTCTGTGACTCCCCTTCAGATGACGATATTTTCTTATGGTTTGTCGCATCTTTTCATAACTTCATGTCGCGTAATTTCACTTATGAGATTTTCATTCTGAAGGATGTTTTATTTTATAAAACATGGACTCAGCCTCTCACTCATTAAGCAACAGAATTGTAACGAAACAATATTTTTTAGTTGTCCATCGAAAACGGATTTATTTTCAGTTATAAAATTAAAACTCTCTCGAATACTGACTGGGAAGCTCCTTCAAAACTGATTGGAGCCGTTTATGGGGCCATTTGGTTCTCGTAACCTTCAAGGAATGAGAGAAATAGTATGATTCGTATTAATACCTGTGCGGCAAGCATTGCTCTAGCGCTATCAGGTACAGCATTAGCTGCACCAACAGCACCTAGCATCGACATGTACGGTTCCAACAACCTACAGTTTTCTAAAATTGAACTCGCGATGGAAACGACTTCTGGCTATAACCAGATGGTTAAATATCACGACAAAGCAAAGGTCGACGTTAAATTTAACCAATGGAGCGGAACGTCAGGAAACACTTACAACATCTACTTTGATGGCGTTAAAGTGGCCACTGGCCCTATAACTGGCAGCCAAACGACAGCTTCATTCGAATACGGCCAAGGCGGCTTATTTCAGATGGAAATCGAAGCTTGTGACGAAACAGGCTGTGCCAAGAGTGCACCCGCTCAGATCACAATCGCAGATACCGATGGCTCACACTTAGCGCCACTTGCGATGAATGTGGACCCGAACAACAAGTCATACAACACAGATCCAAACACGGTAGTAGGTACTTACTTTGTTGAGTGGGGCATCTATGGCCGTGATTACACAGTCGATAACCTACCCGCTGACAACTTGACCCATATCCTTTACGGCTTCATCCCAATTTGTGGTCCTAATGAATCAGTGAAATCAGTAGGCGGTAACAGCTACAACGCACTCATGACAGCGTGTCAGGGCGTTAACGATTACGAAGTAGTAATTCATGATCCTTGGGCCGCTTTCCAAAAAAGTTTCCCGCAAGCAGGGCACGAATACAGCTCCCCTATCAAGGGTAACTACGCGATGATGATGGCGCTTAAGCAGCGTAATCCTGATTTAAAAATCATTCCATCGATTGGTGGTTGGACACTGTCTGACCCGTTCTTCGATTTCACTACAAAAGCGAACCGCGACACCTTCGTTGCATCGGTTAAGAAATTCCTCAACACATGGAAATTCTACGACGGTGTCGATATCGATTGGGAATTCCCTGGTGGAGGCGGTGCTGCTCCCGATCTTGGTGACCCTGTGAATGACGGCCCTGCTTACATTGCATTGATGGCAGAACTGCGCGTTATGTTGGATGAGCTAGAAGCTGAGAACGGCCGTACTTACGAGCTAACATCAGCGATCGGTGTTGGTCACGATAAGATTGAAGACGTGAACTACGGCGATGCTATCCAATACATGGATTACATCTTCGCAATGACTTACGACTTCTACGGCGGTTGGAACAACGTCTTAGGTCACCAAACAGCACTCAACTGCGGTAACTTCATGCGCCCTGGTCAATGTGATGGCACAGGCCTTGATGAAAATGGCGAACAGTACACTGGTCTAGCTTACACCACTGACAACGGCATCCAATTGCTACTTGAGCAAGGTGTTCCAGCCAACAAACTTGTGGTTGGTACAGCGATGTACGGTCGTGGTTGGGAAGGCGTATTACCATCATCACTTTCAGATCCAAGCGACCCAATGACTGGCGTAGGTAATGGCAAACTGACCGGCAGCTCTGCTCAGGGTGTATGGGAAGATGGCGTTATCGATTACAAAGGCATTAAAGCGAACATGCTTGGTGCAAACAACCAAGGCATCAACGGCTTTGAATATGGTTACGACGAAATGGCAGAAGCGCCTTACGTTTGGAACCGTACTTCAGGCAAGCTGATCACATTTGATGATGACCGCTCAGTGAAAGCAAAAGGCGCATACGTTCGTAGCCTTGGCCTTGCTGGTTTATTCTCTTGGGAAATTGATGCGGATAACGGCGATATCCTGAACGCGATGCATGAAGGTCTAGCAGGTGGAACTACTGATCCTGTAAACCGTAAACCAACCGCAGCAGCGGGCGCAGACCAATCGGTTGAAGGCCCAGCTTCTGTTTCTCTAGACGGTAGCGCTTCAAAAGACAGCGACGGTACGATTGCGAGCTATGCTTGGTCACAAGTAAGCGGAACGGCAGTAACTCTGGCCAACGCGAATGCGGCTGTTGCAAGCTTCGATGTGGTTGAAGTCGCTCAACAAGAAGTACTCACGTTCAGCCTAACGGTAACTGATAACGAAGGTGCGACTGCAACTGACACCGTTGTTGTAACGGTAACTCCTAAAGACACAGGCCCAGTCAATACAGCACCGGTTGCTGTGGTTACGGCTCCGGCTGAAGTGAATGCGGGTGATGTAGTCGTGGTTGATGCTTCGTCTTCGAGCGATGCTGACCAAGACACACTGACCTTCACGTGGGATGTACCTGCTGGTATTGATGCAACGGTTCAAGGTTCTTCAGTAAGCTTTGTGGCGGCGGAATACACGCAAGACACAACTCTGAACTTCTCTGTAACAGTGAGCGATGGCACAGAGACATCAGTCGCGGCTACTTCAGTGAAAGTTCTTAAGAAAACCTCAGGCGGCGGTACGTGTACTAACGCTTGGGATTCAGGTGCGGTTTACACTGGCGGCGACCAAGTAACTCAAGGCGGTAAGGTTTGGGAAGCGAAATGGTGGACAACCGGTGAAGATCCAACAACGACAGGCCAATGGGGCGTGTGGAAAGAGATCGGTCCAGCAAGCTGTGCTAACTAAAAGTAAGGTTTAGCTAAACATCAACTAAACACTTAACAGTAAAGGCCAACCAGATAACCTCTGGTTGGCCTTTTATTATTTGTTTTCTTAACTGGCGTGCCGCTGACTTACGCTAGTTAGACTTAACCAATCAAGTTATCAAAGCTCTCGAACACTTGTGGGCACTTCATCACTCGCCCGTGGCCTTGGCCTTGAGTCGCAATCAAGGTAACGCGCCCCATTTCATTAGCTGCACTCTGAGACACATCAAACTTAGTAAACTTGTCTTGCTCATCATGAACAATGATCGTCTGAGACTCACGAAGCGCTAACTTTCCATAGGGATCCACAGACTGAATTGGGTAATTAAACTGCTCTTCCACTTCACCCACGACCGCCTCAAACAGTTTCATTGAGTAACCAGAACGCGCCACACTGCCAAATAGGTTTTCTAGATAATCCAGTACAGGTGCGATAAGCAACAGCGGTTTGTTTTCCAATTTAACGTGCTTACATTCCAACGCAGAAGCCGTACCCATGCTGTGACCAACTAAACCTGCTACTTCACCAACCGAATCTAGAATCGCCTCTAAGCCGTTCACAAATGCTGGGATATGCCCATGCACGCCATCGCTGCCACCATGAGCAGGATGATCGTAAGCCAAGGCCGTAAAACCTTTCGCGGCGATGTGTTCCATTAAAGGAAAAAACTGACTCGCGGTGCCTGACCAACCGTGGGTAAGCACCCAAACTGGACCGGTACCCAAAGAATACGTTTTTAAGACGCCATCACGACCTTTGATTTCACTCTTGATGAGCCCTTGCGGATCGGCATTTTTCTGCTCGGTACGCATTGGCGTGAGCAGCAGTTTACGTGCCGTTTTCTTTGCGTGGCTCGGCGCTAAGATGTAATGCAGATTGGTTGTAGCGCCAATTAGGCTGCGCTTGAAGCTGAACTTGTTCGATGTATTAAAATAGATTTTGTCACTCATGACCGTTCCTTGTATCGCCATCATCATCTGGCGGATCGAGCTCGGCCCTAAAAATCGAACGACCGTGCTATTTGTTAATATAAAAAATGGCGTTGCTGCTACTTATAGAAGTGAATCGTAGCTTTCCGCCATTTCTCTTAAAATTATTTGTCACTGTTACCTAGCTTAACTTACCTAAGCAATGCTCCACTTAAAAACGAATTAAGCGATTTTCCAGCTAGCGATCAAGCGCTCGACACCACTCCAAAAATGGGTGTGACTCGCTTGCTGCCCTCGCAATGAGTAGAACAAATTCGCACTCAAATAAAGGCCATATAATTCAAAGGTTGCCTGTTTTGGATCTAAATCGGCCCTGAACTGTTTGCTCTCAACCGCTTTTGCTACCTGAATCGTCAAGTAATCAATCCACACTGAAATGGTTTTCTGCAGTGCCTTCTGAATCACAGACGTTTCGCTGCCTGCATCTTTCCAAGCATCAATAAACATACAGCTGCCTTGGAATGAATGATTCCAACCCAACCAGTTATCGAGCAGTTGTTTAAGCTTGGCTTCAATATCACCGTCGCCCAACTCTCTTGCGGGAATGATGACTCTTTCAGTGAATATGGCGTTGGAATATTCGAGTACAGAGAGTTGCAGGTTTTCTTTAGAGTTGAAGTGCGCAAACAATCCACTCTTAGACATACCACACTGCTTGGCTAATTCGCCAATCGTCAAACTCTCGAGACCATTTTCGCTCGCAAATGCGAATGCATGGCTCAAAATATACTCTTTGGTTATCTTTCCTTTGCTCATTATTCACCAACAATAAATCTGATGCTTTATTTTTAGCACGTTCGTACTTTTTTTCAAGTTTTTTACATAACCCTTGGTATTCATTTTGTCTTATCAAAAAATTGTGGAAAAATGCGACAGTATTCAAAGGAAATTGAAATCGACTAACAAAGGAAAAACAATGAACACACTTTGGGAACAGTTTGCGTTTTCGGCGTCAGTCACAGGCCCTATCTGTTTAATGCTGTTTCTTGGTGTGATGCTCAAGCGAATCGGCTTGATCAATGATAATTTCATTGATGTCGCGTCCAAGGTGGTGTTTCAAGTTACCCTACCCGCAATGCTATTTCTGAGTATTGTTCAATCAAATCATAATTTTTCAGCCAGTAGCGCGTTAGTTGCGTTTGGCGTCATCGCTAACTTTGTCTTTTTCTTGTTTACTATTTTCTCAACCAAATTGGTATTCAAAGGTTCGAAAGATCAAGGTGTGATTGTCCAAGGTGGATTCCGCGCTAATACCGCGATCATCGGCCTCGCCTATGTGGCCAATATCTATGGCAACCAAGGCGTAGCATTGGCGGCTATCTATGTCGCATCCCTAACCGTGCTGTATAACATTCAAGCCGTGATTGCACTAACACCCAAAGGCAAAGACACCGGCGCTAAAGCCATTAAAGTGATCGCCAAGTCCATCACCAAAAACCCGTTAATCATCGCTATCTTCTTAGCGGTCGTCTTCTATGCACTTTCAATTCCCATTCCAAAAATGGTGACTGACGCTGGGCAATACTTTGCCAATATGACTTTGCCTTTGGCTCTGCTCTGTACTGGTGGCTCTCTAGATATTAGTTCGCTAAAACAAGAAAAGTTGTCTACGTGGTTCGCCTCTAGCTACAAGTTAATTGCCTCACCGCTACTAATTACATTGGCTGCTTGGTACATAGGGTTTGAAGGGCTCGATCTAGGGCTTATCTTCTTGATGAGCGCAGCACCAACGGCAGCGGCAAGCTATGTTATGGCGCGTGCGATGGGCGGAAACTCAACGTTAGCAGCCAATATAATCGCGCTAACCACTGTCGTTTCACTTATCACTTGCACGCTTGGTATATTTGCATTGACTGCAATGGATTTAATATAGCTGCGACAGGCTTCAAAAAATCAATATAAGCCTTAAATCAAAGGCCTTCAGCTTTGATTTAGGACTAACTGATTCCACATAAAGACTGTTAGATTTTACGAAATTTTTCTTAGAGATCTGATATGTCTTCCGTTCAACATACGCCTTCACAACGCATCGCCAGTATCGAGTTGGGTCGAGTGATTGCTATCTTGGCGATCATTGGCTTACACGGCCAGATGGCACTTACTTATTGGCAAATCGATGAAGTGCCATGGATTGGTTATGTGCTCAACCAAACCGCTCGCTTCGCCGTGCCTCTGTTCTTCCTTATTTCCGGCTATCTGATTCAACCTAAGCTCACAGCGTCGCCTTGGACAACCTTCATTAACTACTCCAAACCACTACTTAAAGTTTGGTTAGCGTGGAGCATCATTTGTCTAGTCATGCCATTCAACCTCGCTAAGGTTGAAGAATTGGGTTACTTGGGCGAACGACAGGGTTACTGGGGCTTCCTAATGAATACCCCGCTCAACTCTTTCTTAGAGGGTGGACTGGTTCACTTATGGTTCATTCCCGCTTTGGTGTGCGCGGTTTTGATCATCGCCTTAATGGTCGAGATGAAACTCGATAAGCTTCTACTTCCAGCGGCCATTCTGCTTTACGTCTATGGTGTATTGGCGGGCAGCTACACAAGCTTAACCGACCTTAGTGCCCCTTTCTTCACACGTAACGGTCCGTTCTTCAGCACGTTAATGGTGACCTTAGGTTTCCTCATTCGTCAGCATCAATGGAAAGTGTCCTCAGCTAAGGCATTAGGGTTATTGGCGTTAGGCATGTTGATCCACTTTGCTGAGGCAGCATGGCTAACCACCTTTGACATCGCATTCAACATGAATGATTTCTTATTTGGTACAGCGTTATGGGGAATGGGCGTGTTTATGTGGCTTCTAGCTAATCCAAACATCGGTGATTACGCGTGGGTTCGTGCTATTTCGAATCGCATGCTAGGTATCTACGTTTGCCATCTGCTGATCATTATCGTGCTGTTCAATGTTTGCGGAGTCTTGGGCATTACGGAATTGGCAAAAGACGTTACAGTATTTTTTGGCACTGTATTATTGAGCTTCGGGTTGGTTGTTGGGATCGAGAAAACGCCACTACGACGCGTGCTACTGCGTTAGTGTTTGTGTTTGTGTTTGTGTTTGTGCCTAAAACTATCCGCTAAATCAGTTTTAAAAAGCCACAAAAAAGAAAGGCAAGATAACTTAATATCTTGCCTTTCTTTCATAATATTGGAACTGAGGTTATCTCACTCGTGAGGTGTTATAAGAACGCCATCGCGCCTTTACCTACCCCTTCATAAGCCACGATTTGTAATGACTGGTTTTCTGCCAAGCTTGGAGCCACTTGATCCGCGATATAGCCCGCAAGTAATTCTACCGTGGTATCGGTTGGTAAGATTTCCGTTTCGCTCTTAGCAATCGCTAGCTCAAATTCGCCTTGAGGTGCGGTGTAGCGGAAACCATAGTGGCTTTCATCATTAACGCTTTGCGCGTGTTCACTCAGGTTAAGTGATGAAACTGAAACTTGGTCTTCTTTAGAACCTAAGTAAATGTCTTCCCAACGCTGAGCAAATGCTTGTTCGCGTTGCTCGTCGCGCTGACCATCAACCACGATTTCTACTGGAGAACGATGACCATGGGCGATGCGTTGGCAGTTGCCATCATGCTTTTTCAAACCATGGGTGTAGTGGTAAAACGCGCCATTAATATTCTCATGACGAAGGGTGATTTCTAACCCTGTGACGTTACATGGTAGGTGATCGCGCAGAATATGATAAACGTGTGCGGTCACGCTCTCGATGGTGATCGCTTCTGCATCAATCAAGCAATATGCTTCGTCAGGGCAATGTAGGTGAAGACTCTTGTCACCACGCAATACATCAACCTTAGAGTAGCCCGCTTTGCTAGCTTGAAGAACAATTGCAGCGCTTTGCATTGGCAGCAGCAAACGGTGATCAACGTGCTGATCGACAAGCTGTTTGATCTGCTTTTTGACCTTGCTAAAATCCAGCACCATGCTCATTTCATTCAGTTCACCAGACATGGTGACATCTAAAATCCAACTATCTCCTACGACCCCTCTGTGTTCACAGATATATGAAGAATCGATAACGGTAAGGTCTCTTACAAATAGGTTCAAGTTAAACTCCTTAGTGCTTTAATGAGATACGGGAGGCTGAATAATGTTCAGCAGGCACTTCGTCTCATTGATGTCTGATAAAATAGGACGGGCAGAATGTTACAACGCGCTTATAAAGTCCACCTTTTTACACCGTCAGTTGAGAATTGAACAAACTACGCTCAATTTCCGCTAAAACATAGACTAGCCTCATGCTAATAGCCACATTTCAGTTAGGGTTGCCCAGCGATTCACGACACATTTTGCTTTAGCCACAAACGCGGCGACATTCCCGTAACGTGCTGAAAAGCTCGAGAGAAGCCAGAATAGCTGTTGTACCCCACTTCATCCGCCACCCAATTGATCGGCTTATTTTGTAGCAGCAACGACTGAGCAACAGACACCCGCCACTTTTGTACATAGTCACCTGGGGTTTCACCGACTTCACGCTTGAACGCTTCTATAAACTGAGTTCGAGACATCGCTGCCAATGAAGCCATTTGCTCTATCGAAAAGTGGCGAGCAGGCATTAGGTGAATCGCAGTAACGACCGGAGCAAGCCGCGGATGAGCAAGCGCAGAAAATACGCCTTGATCGATCTGCTGTTGTTCAATGAGGTGGCGGAAAATCAAAGCCATCAAGGCGTCACTCAACTTGTCCATTAGATATTGTTGCCCCGATGAATCTTGGCTCGACTCTCGAAATAGCACCTCTATCACTGGCATTAAGTTAGGTGCATCCGCAAACGGAATGACTATCACGTCAGGCAAAGCAGACAATAAAGGATTCATCTGCCCTGAACGATATTCGACATTCGCACACACGACCTCAGCACCTTCTCCCACGCCTTCAATCACATGTGGTGTGCTGTTCGGAAGGTAAATAATGCAGGGCTGTGACAGTTGCCTGTACTCCGTGTGCGCACTAGACAAAGTCAATTCACCCGCGCTCAATACATGAAGGTGCCCTTCTTTACCTTGTTGCGGCTTAAATGACGACACTCCACACAAATTGCCAGAATAGAAAACACCGGTACGTATCGAGAAGTGTTCCATTAGTTGTGAAAGCAGATCCATGTATCCTCCGAACGATTCGCTTACTTTTAAGTTCTTTTGTCCCTCTATAGACCGGACGAGTGGGCTAAATTACTTCAAACAAGATAACCAACACTGACAAGGAACTTGATATGTCACACATGAAATCGACCAGTCAAAAAATCACTCTATTGGCCGCGTTACTAGGAACCAGCTTTTCGTTAATGGCAGCAGACCTTGATATGAGTGTCGACAAAAATGATCTCGCCATTAAAGGTTATGACCCTGTCGCCTACTTTGCCAATCAAGGGCCAGTTAAAGGCACCTCTGAATTCACGGCGACTTATAAGAATGCGATTTATAACTTTGCGAGCAGTGAAAACAGAGATGAATTTCGAGCTAACCCAGCAGCCTATGCACCTCAGTATGGCGGTTACTGCGCCTTCGGTGTAGCAATGGGTAAGAAATTTGAAACTGACCCTCTCGCTTGGAAAGTAGAAGATGGGAAGTTGTACTTGAACTTAGACAAGTCAGTTCAAAAACGTTGGTTGGAGAATACACAAGAGTTCATCCAAGATGCCAACAGCAACTGGACGACGATAAAAACCGTCGAAGCCTACAAGCTCTAGGTTCTAAGTTCTAAGTTCTAAGTTCTAGCATTCAACGTTTATCCATTGCCCACTAACAAAACGGAAGCGACCGAACGCTTCCGTTTTTCTTTATGACCTCCCAACTAGAGATAAACCTAAAGTTATTTGTCTCACCACAATAAACAACGATATGTCGCTCAAGCTTATGAAAAATCAATAAGTCCTCAGTACGAATCAAATCCATTTTTATTCTATACTCCTAAAAGATAAGCTTTTCTTTTCATGGAAGAATAATGATATTACCTAGGATTTTTGCACTCGGACTTTGCGCCTTATCAACACTGATTTATGCCAACCCGTGGCAGTTCGTCAAAAGTGAAGATGGCATCATCATTGATAAGAGACCTCACACTGAAGGCTTGGTAGAGATACGAGCACAAATGCAAACGCCCACCACTTATTCTGGTTTTTTGCTGTTATTGGAAGACAGTGAGAACGTGCCAAACTGGATAGATAACGTATCGGAAAGTCGTGTCTTGATGCAGATATCTGAGGATGAAAATATCGTCTATACCCAATTCAAAGCGCCATGGCCTGCTAGAGATCGCGATATGGTGACCTACTCAAAATACAGCATTGAGGATGGCCAGTTTGTCTTGTCGATTAAAGATGCATCTAACTATTTGGCGAAAGAGTCGGGGTATATTCGAATTTACGATGTAGACGCACTTTGGACGCTGCAACCGCTCACCAATGGCAATACTTACATTACCTACACCGCGTATGCGAACGCAGGTGGGATCTTGCCAAATTGGTTGATGAATAAGTTATCGATTGGCAGTGCACTGAGCACGTTTAAAGGATTGAAAGAACAACTACCAAAGTACCAAGACCAACAGCACCCTAACCTGCCAAGCGAATCTCGTTAGCTATACAGATAATTCCAGTCGCAAGCCGAAAAAGCCAGAGAAGCTATGGTCTTCTGGCTAGATCGCGAGCTAAGATAAGTGCTAAACCAAACACCTGAAGAAACAGGGCAATATTCTTGTAGAAAGCCATTTTCTCATCGAGCCTTTGGATTAATTCAACCAAGGTCAGATTATCCAAATAGTAGTCATCGATTCGTGCTCGTTGCGACTCTTGGGCACTGTTTATCAGCATCATAAGCTTGGGTAAATTAGCCAACGAGATGGCCGGCACCTCATCGCTCACCCAACTCCGGAGTTGGCCGCGGAGCGCTTCATCGAGGATGGTGGCAGGTTGAGCGGTTTCTGTTGAGGGTTTATCTAGGTGGATCAGAATGGCTTCACGCTTGCGCTCTAAGGTTTCGATCGTGTTCCAGGCCAGTTGTATTGAGTACACATTGCCGTATTTACGATCGTTGTATTCCGCTTTCTCCGCTTCAATTTTGTCTAACACCAAACTCGACATGACAATCGCCATGACGTTCAGTATGAGACCTGCAAGGACAATCGCCCAAGCAGGAGGAAGGCGCAATGCCATAATGCTCCCTAGAACATTTTATCAAAAGGTAGGTAAGCTAAGTTTAGGACAATCAAAGAGATCATGCAGATAAGCGTTAACACCATCCCCACTTTGCGGCCTTTAAAATTTTTCGCCAAGATCCCTTTTGCATGAATCACTCGCCCCAGAATGAACGCCACACCAATGACATGAATAAGCCACACGCCAGCCCCATTCATCTCTAACAACCCCATCAAAATCACTGTGATTGGGATGTAGTCCATAGCGTTACTTTGTGCCGAACGTGCTATCTGTAACGACTCAACACCGCCATCGGCATGAGCAACAAGATTGATTCGCCTCTGTTTAATCACCTCAATCGCCAACCAAATCATTACGACTGTCAGCAAAGCTGCGTAAAGTGCTGTTACCATCATTTTTCCCTATTGCTTGGAGTTTGTTGGGCATGTTTTACCTCTAGACTAACGGATGAGGTCAACATAGAAGGATATTCACGCCCGAACACTTGTAAGAGATCTCTTACACCGAACGTAAGAGATCACAATCAAGCTTCGCAGAAAATTCCTAAAACACAAACTCAACCCCTTGTTTTATATGAATCCGCGCATATTTCTTTCGGTTAGCGAGTGTATTTATTTTTTCAGGTGGATTGTGAGTAAAGCCTCTGCAGTGTTTAATACACATGTCGACAGGGAGTTGGCAGGAACAGGAAAAAGCCTAACGGATTAGGTATCTTCAGGATGAAGATTTGATGGCTTAGGATGAGTTATCAGCAAGGAAGTTATGCTCTAGGACAGAGTCACTTGTCAGGATGATGAGTTAGCAAGGACACCGCTAGGACGGCGACGAATTGGATAGGTTAAAGGATTTAGCCACGTCAAGGAACGATGCAGGGAGCACCAGTTACCTATTGAAAGATAAGTAACGCGCAGTAGCAGGATGGCTACGAAAAGAATAGACCCCGTTTGGTGAAAGCCAAACGGGGTTTCCTTTTTTGTAACGTCTAAAAGCTGTTAGTAGCTAACCGTTAATAGCAGCTAACCGTTAAAAGTCGCGTTACAAAATGATGTTCATCAAGAACATTGCACCAAAGGCATTCAACACTGAAATCGCGATCATTACCGGGATGTAACGGCCTTCAGTACCAATCGGGCCCATGATACGTCCCATGTATTGCACCTGAGAGCCCATCAAGTAGATAGCTGGCGCCAAAATAGCAATATGAGTGCCGTTCAGGATACCTTGGTCAAACAGCGTGATTACCACGCCCACTGCACCGCCCATCGACATCCACGCGCCAATCAATACCGCTGCCGCTTCGCCAGGTAAACCAAACACCGCCATGATAGGTGCAAACACACTGCCCATCAGATCCAGCGCACCCGTGATTTGTAATGCTTTGATGATGACGAATGCCATTAGAACATTCGGTACCGTAGAGGTAGTCGCAATGACCCAGCCTTTCTTAGCACCTTCAACGAAAATATCAGTAACCATTGGTTTCTTTGCTTTAACTTCGCTCATTATGCTACTTCCTCTTCCAGTTTTTGTTCTTTATCTGCTTTTGGTTTGTCTTCTTTACCTTCAGTAATATTGAGGTAGATACGGAATAGGTTCGCACCGACAAATTTGAAAACAAACATCACCGCAACCGCTAAGCCAATAGACGAAGTCACAGCAAGAGAACCGTCCATCGCCGTCAACGTGAACAGCACCGCACCTGAAGAGAAGAAATTAACGATTGCCGCACCCGCCGTGAACTGGAACATGGTGAAAACATCGGTTTCACGCTTAGTCAGATGCCCTTCATCTTTGAGCTGACGTGTCATTGCAGCACCCGCATCGGTACTTTGCAGAGAAGCGATCAGTGCCAAGCCTGAGTTGCCCGGAATACCCATCAAAGGACGAAGTAGTGGAGTGAGTAGTTTACGAGCTGCATCCAATGCGCCGTAATGCTCAAGAACGTTGATCATACCTAGCGCAAACATCACGGTCGGAATAAGTGTCAAAGCAAAAATGAAACCGTCGCGAGCACCGCTACCGCCTTTACCTCGCAATGAAGTAGTAGCAGCTTGGATACCATCGGCAGTTTCACTCACATCGTAGGCGACCTTGCCAAATGAACCATTAAGCGTCGTAAAATCTAATACGCCATACCATTCGTTGGACTGCATTAAACCTGAAAAGAACACAACCGCGAAAGCGAGTGCGATGTAACTTCCGATCGTGACTTTACGATCGGTTTTGGTTGGATTAGTCATAAGGACCTCTATACATCTCGTTTATGTGGAACAGAACACGTATAGATAGTGCAAACTAATGAGCAAAAGGTTACTGACCAAAATCAAATAGCGTATCGGTTTGAATAAAAGAACAACAGCAACATATAAAACTGTGATTTGGATTTAAAACTAGAAGCTATTGCTAAAAAGTTTAGAATATTTCACATACAAAACTAATCCAAATTCGCTTCAACAACGCAACCGAAAACACACACAGTCGCCACACAAATCAAGCTTCAGGCAAGAATCCCACGCACAAGCCGATCTCTGATAATCTCGTGAGAGATCTCTTACAGGGTTTTTACGCTCAATTTTAATTTTATTATAATACAAATAGTTAAAGAGTGATTTTATTTCCAGAATGCAACCGTTTACCTCCAGTTGATTGGATTTTAAGCCGAGCGGAAACGATGAGCCATTTTATAAAGGATTTGAGCTTAATTCGAAATTCCAGAAAATAGAGGTGCTATAGACTTCGCGCTGCCAATATTGAAGGAGAGCAGTGGTTAATATGGAAATGAAAACACTTAAGTATCAAGTAATGGGTAAAGGTATGTGGATCACAGCAACGGTTTCTCGCGCGGTTGCGGACCAACTTGCGATGGAATACCAATCCTACGGCTGGCCTGTTGAGGTATGTGCTGTAGAGCAAACAATGACGTTTACTCAGAATGCAGCATAATGTTGGCGATTTAAAAGAAGCTCTATCGGCATAGTGTTCGATAGAGCTTTTTCACTTCATCTCTATTTTCCAATGATCTAAGCTTTCCATCATAGTTTCTGGTTTTCAACATAATCTATTGAATTATTAAGATATCTATCACGCTCCACATGGTGATTTAGGTCTACGCTTTTACCCGTGTTAATGACTTATTAACTTCGGAGCGTAATCCATGCTAGGTATCCAGCTTTCAGTTGTTCTCTCTTTTTTGTTTTTTTCTACTACGGCAGGCGCTGCTACTGCTCAGTTGGGAGAACCTCTCAAACTCACCAACTCATTTGTTGGCTACCTATCCCTAACCATTTTCGTTGTCGCGTACATCGTTGTGATGATGGAAGAATATTTAAAGCTGCGGAAATCGAAGCCAGTTTTACTTGCTGCTGGCCTTATCTGGATCATCATTGGCTTCACCTACCAAGAGCACAACCTCACTGAGGTAGCGAAACAAGCACTCGAACACAATCTACTCGAATACGCTGAATTACTGCTTTTCCTATTGGTCGCGATGACGTACATCAGCGCTATGGAAGAAAGAAGACTGTTTGATGCGCTTCAGGCTTGGATGGTGGGTAAAGGCTTTAACTTCCGTTCTTTGTTCTGGTTAACCGGTATTCTGGCCTTCTTTATCTCCCCGATTGCCGACAACCTCACCACCGCTTTATTAATGTGTGCTGTGGTTCTCAAGGTGGCGGGCTCCAATCCAAAATTCGTAAACCTTGCCTGTGTGAATATCGTAATTGCGGCCAATGCTGGCGGCGCATTCAGTCCATTCGGGGACATCACAACGTTGATGGTATGGCAGGCTGGCTACGTGAGTTTTAGCGAGTTTCTTCCATTATTTATTCCTTCAGTCATGAACTACGTTGTTCCAGCCCTGATCATGTCTTACTTTGTCCCGACGACTCAACCCGACACGGTGCATCAACATATTGAACTAAAACGAGGCGCAAGACGCATCGTATTTCTGTTCATCATGACGATTGCCACAGCTGTCGCTTTCCACGCCGTGATTCACTTCCCTCCTGTAATGGGCATGATGATGGGGCTCGCCTATCTGCAGTTCTTTGGTTATTACTTGCGTAAGACCTTACCCAACTCATTGGCTAAGAAAAAAGCGGTGGCGATTGCCAACAACGATGAGGGCGCATTGAAGCGACTCGGCTCAGTCGTACCCTTTGATGTATTTCGAAGAGTTTCGCATGCCGAGTGGGACACACTGCTGTTCTTCTATGGTGTTGTAATGTGCGTCGGTGGTTTGAGCCTGCTTGGGTATTTGGAACTTGCGTCTGGGGTGATGTACAGCCAATGGGATCCAATTTGGGCCAACATCATGGTGGGGATCTTGTCTGCGATTGTCGATAACATTCCGGTTATGTTTGCGGTGTTATCGATGGAGCCTCAAATGTCGATTGGTAACTGGTTGTTGATTACCTTAACGGCAGGTGTGGGCGGTAGCTTATTGTCGATTGGTAGCGCAGCAGGTGTGGCATTAATGGGGGCGGCACACGGCAAATATACTTTCTTTGGTCACCTGAAATGGATGCCGGTGATCATGATTGGTTACGTGGTGAGTATCGCTGCCCACCTTTGGTTAAACGGTGACCTTTTTTAATAAGAGTCTGTTTTGATAGAGTCTTATTCTAGAGAGTAGAATCATCTAATGGTTTTTCGACTCGTGTCCAGACATTGCTTAACTGCATAGCTGGACACTGATTGCACGTTAGCATGGCACCTTCTTGATGGATTCGCATTACCAATCCAGGCCCCTCGCGGCTATTCCCTGAATTAAGTTCAATGTTAATCAGGTCATCTTCGACATGATAACTGCGGGTAACACTGCTGTTTGCTGATTGATAAATGACTTGTCCTGACTCGAATTCGAGATAACTTTCATTATCTGCGTTCTCGTACATACCACTAAATAAAACAAGCCGAGGGACTTCGAAGGGACGGGTGGTATCCGTTAAGCATCCTGTTAGTAACAGTGCGCTACTGCAGCCGATTATTAAAGAGTGATGGCTATTCATTTGGGCATCCTTGCCTAGAGAACATGGTTAAAGGATATGCAACCAAATAAGTATTTTCCAGAAAGCGACCACTTTTATTGCGAAGTCACACTTTAGAATTCTCAACGTTCACCGGTAATCAATACGTAATCTTCAACAGAAAACCGACAGAAAGACTCTCTACTCCTCGACTCTTCCCTCAATCGCTAACAAGCGCTGTTTGCGTTCTACACCGCCCGCATACCCGGTCAGCTTGCCATTTTTACCAATCACACGGTGACATGGAACAATCACTGACACCGGATTTTTTCCATTCGCTAAACCCACTGCACGCACTGCTTTTGGGTTACCAATCGCATCAGCCAGTTGTGCATAGCTCCATGTTTCCCCGTAAGGAATCGTTGTGAGTGCTTGCCAAACCGATTGCTGAAATGGCGTACCCTTTGCCGCGATTGGCACAGAAAACTGGATAACCTCACCCGAAAAGTAGCGATTGAGTTGGTCAGTGACCAATTCAAAGATCGGAAAGCTATCATCTCGAACACCTAATTCTTCAGGCTTGGTGGTGTATATTTCAAACCAGAGACCTAACAGCCCTTCATCGTTCGCCTGTAAAGTCACCGTGCCCAGAGGGCTCTCGTAGTAAGTAAAACGGTTAGCCATGATATCTCCTAGCTTAGTATTCCGATTAAGATTGGTTCCAACAATGGAATGTGGCATAGCTGCCCCACGGCGACACGCTCTCTGCATTAATAGCAAGGCGATGCTCAATGAATTTTTTCACCACCAAATCGCCTACGAGCAAATGGTTAGGTTCACTTAGCCCACGCAGCAGCGCATATTGGATCGTCCAAGGACCAATACCTTTGAGGTCAATCCACTTAGAAGGATGCTCGGCTTCGTTATCGACCATGTACTCAGCAAAACGCTTTAAGGTTTCCTTACGGCTTCCCGGCATTCTTAAAAAGCTCACATCCGCCTCCGCTATCTGTTTAGGCGTTGGGAAGCTGGCTTTCTCATGCTCACCAGAAAGCTCTTTCACCAATAGGTTGAGCTGACCAATCGCCGCCGTTACCGAAACTTGTTGGCCCAGAACCGCTCTTACTCCGGCTTCCCAAGCACTCCACACACCAGGGATGCGAATACCACTCTTAGCAACCAAGTTGGGATCAATGGTGGTAAAGAAATCTTCAACTTTGCTGATATCAACATCAAGGTCGAACATACGTCGAATATTGGCGATCAAGCTTCTTAATTGGCTCATATCATCCAACTCAAACTCAATATCCAAGCTGCTCGCTTTGGCTAAAGTCGCCTTGAACCAGCCCTTCGAACCATTCACATTCACTGTGCGTTGGTAATAGCCGTCGCCCACCTCTTCTAAGCCTTCAATCATTCGTCGTCGATAAAAGCCCAGCAAATGATCCCAGTCCAACGGGCCATGAAAACTGAGTTGGATATGATTACTTAGGTTGTTACTTGGCTTGGCTCTTCGGATTTGACTTGGCGAAAGCTGCAGCTCTTTTTGAAAGGCATCATTGAAACGGCGCGTGCTGTTAAAACCACTCGCAAAACCTACGTCTGTAATACTCATGCTGCTGGTATGCAGTAACTGCTTGGCAAACATCAACTGGCTATAAAGGCTATATTGCTTGGGTGATACTCCGATGTAATTGTCGAACAAGGTTCGTAAATAACGATCTGAGATGCCTAGTCGAGTAGCAAGGTCGACAATCGACCCCGAATTCAGCGCGCCGTTGTCGATCAATTGCATAGCTCGCAGAAAGGTAGTTTCGACCCCTTTCCAAGCTGGAGAGAAAGGCGCGCTGTCTGGACGACAACGTAAACAAGGACGATAACCCGCTTTCAAAGCCTGAGCTTGATGAGAAAAGTATTCGACATTTTCTTCTTTGGGTGGGCTCGCAGGGCAAATAGGTCGACAAAAAATGCCCGTCGTTTTCACCGCAGTAAAAAACATCCCATCAAAACGAGCATCTCGAGCATAACGAGCTAAATGGCACTGCTCACTCGTTAACGTACTGTTGTGATGAATACTTTTCGACATGTCGTGCTCTTCCCTTTGATCATAACCTTCATTCTGATAACTAAAAGTTTACCGTTAACTTCCATTGTCGCTAGCCATTTTCGGAAGCGAAGGTCAGATAAATCACAAAAAAGGTTTTAATTTTATTCAATTCGGCTAAATTTAACCTAGAGAAGGTGTTCTTCTCACAACGTCAACGATAGGTACTTAGCACGCCAAGATGCAGAGACCTATTGAATAATAAGGAAAAAGGCTATGGTTTTACACACGTGTCGTATTGTTTTATCAAACCAACAAGTTCTCACCAGTCAATCAGTCGAACAATCTCTCAGCTTTCTTGAAGACAAAGCGAGCAACGGGATTTCTAAGATTGAAATAGACGCAACCGATGGGCATCAGATCCATTCCTATCTATCTCACTCTCTTGAAGAGTCCATTGAGAACTTAATGAACCTATAGCTTGTTGAAAGCATAACGCTTTGAAAACACGAGCTCTGCAATTTGGTGCTTTTGAAAACTTAGCGTCTTGAAGTAGGTTACAGATACCAGGCTTAAACTGGTTTAAAAACAAAAATGGCTCCCTTGGGAGCCATTTTTTATCGAATCAACTTTTTACTTCATCAACATCATAGTGATAACGAATACCACTATTCTGGTGCTTGCTCAGCGGCTTGTTGCAACGTGTAAGCAGTCGATGGGTCAATCTCGTTAACCAACTTCTCAACTTGAATGATCGCGTCAACCGAGGTGCTGCTTTTGCGGTAGCTAAGGTAAATAGGGCGATACCAATCTTCAACACCTTTCACCTTATGGAGCTGACCTGAGTCGATAAACGGCTCAACCATAGAAACAGGTAAATACGCACTGCCACCTTTCTCTAAGATAAAATCTAAAGCGATACGAGCCGTTGAGGTACGTAGATACGGCGCGGGCACTTTTGGGTGACGCTCGGCATGTTCAGAACCAAAACGCGTTCCCCAATCGACATACACGTATTTATGTTGGAATACAGATTCCAGATCATCTTGTTGCGTTGATACCAACACCAAAACCAAATCAGCGACTTTTTTACAGTTCAGCTCTTCCGCTTTGATCTGATCGAAGGCAAAAGCCATATCTAAGGTTCGTTCTAACAAATTACGGTTCAGTTGCTCGCGCCCCATCACCTCTGCCATGAAGCCGTAGCCGCCGAAAGAATCGGTCACTACGCTCAAACAGTTTTGCAGATACGCATCCCAAATGTTCGGTGTGCCACCCAGTGTTAACTGCAAGGCTTTGCCACTTTCCAACGACAGCTCAAATTTGGCTTGTTGTAAGGTAGACACCATTACTTCAGCATAACCAATCAAACGTTCACCGGAAGAGGTGAGCTTGATGTTATTGCGGTCACGAATGAAGAGCTGAGTATCAAAATAGCCTTCAAGCTGTTTGATTCGCGCACTCACCGCCGCTTGTGTTAAATACAAGTTTTCAGCTGCACGCCCAAAATGGCGCACCCTTGCAACCTCAAGAAAGGTTCTAAATACTTTCACATCCATCAAATACATCTCTGTAATAAATCTGCTAACTAGCCGATCTAGGATTGTTTATCGTAAAGGCAAAAACGTTTTGTTTCCTATTTTAGCCTTTTAACAATATTTTCGCGTGAGCAATAAACACTAATTTCTATCTAACCACATTACTGAGGCTGATATGTCTGAGACCGAATTCCGACACGGAAAAAAACGTTTTTATGACACCATTAAATTCCCACGAGGGTTCGCTAAGTCAGGTAATTTTACTCTGTCAGAAGAGGAAATCCTAACCTTGTTTGGTGACACTATGCTTGCACTTGAGACTGGTGAACTAACACCAATCAATGCAGAAGAAAAACACTTCATCAAAGTGTTGTCTCACCCTCATAAGGCAAAGTCCAAGTTAGACCTTGTTTGGTTGAAATACATTCAACTAGCTCGTGGACGCCGTCGCTTTCATACCCTAAACGGCTGCAAACGCGGTGAAGTGCCAAGGGAAGAATACGAAAGTGAGTTAGTGTTAGAAGATTAGTAAAATAGCTCAAAGTGATACATCATCGCTTTGGGCTTTTTTTTGCTTCAAATACACTTTTACGTCGTAAGTTATAAGTCTAGCTAAAGTACACCTTTTTACCAATATGTATATAAAATTCATAATGATAGAATGGCTAATCGTGACTAAAATGTGATTATCTTACACTGTACTTATCCACTAATGCCGTTCCACTTATCATCATAGGCTTAAGCCCCCTTCATCACCTTTCCTTTCAGCTATACTCATTTATCCGTAATCACGAGACCAGAACCTCCTAACCCAAACATAGCTCTATTGTGATAAATACCTCGTTATAACGACTGACCTAGACTCGAATAAGCTAACGCAATTTTCATGGCAGGATTGATGTCTTCAGCGACTGTATTGGATTGACGTGACGATATATGACAAACGTATTAATCTTGTTTAACGACACCAAATATCCATACAAAAAATGTGCAATTTTGAGAGTTCTAGTCACAGATACCATTAAAAAAGTAAAAACTTGACCTAAAACAATAGCGGAAGTGGATAGCTTATTTTATAATGCGAATTAATGTTTCAGAACACTATAAAATTTAATTTCTAGGGGCAAAATCAATGAGACTTATTCCTTTAAGCAACAAAGCAAAAGTAGGTAAATGGGCTGCTCGTCACATCGCAGATTCTATCAAAAAATTCGCTCCAACTGCTGAGCGTCCATTTGTTCTAGGTCTTCCTACTGGTAGCACACCTCTAACTACTTATGCTGAGCTAATTGAACTTTACAAAGCGGGCGAAGTGAGCTTCAAGCACGTTGTAACATTCAACATGGATGAGTACGTTGGTATCGACCCTAACCACCCAGAGTCTTACCGAACATTCATGCACGAGAACTTCTTCAACCACGTTGATATTCAAGCAGAAAACATCAACCTGCTAGACGGCAAAGCTGAAGACATCGATGCTCACTGTGCAGCATACGAAGAGAAAATCCGTTCATACGGCAAAATCAACCTGTTCATGGGCGGCGTAGGCATCGACGGTCACATCGCATTCAATGAGCCAGGTTCTTCTCTATCTTCACGCACTCGTATCAAAACGTTGACTGAAGACACTCGTATCGCGAACTCTCGTTTCTTCGATGGCGACATCAACCAAGTTCCTAAATACGCACTAACTATCGGTGTTGCTACTCTTCTAGATTCTGAAGAAGTAATGATCCTTTCTCTAGGCCACAACAAAGCGCAAGCGCTTCAAATGGCTATCGAAGGTTCTGTAAACCACATGTGGACTGTTACAGCTCTACAGATGCACCGTAAAGCTATCATCGTTGCTGATGAGCCAGCTCAACAAGAGCTAAAAGTTAAGACTCTACGCTACTTCCAAGAGCTAGAAGCTGAGAACATCCAAGATCTATAATCCCCATAGTCTTGGATAAAAGGGCGTTTTTAATAAAGAGAGCGTCTTGAATAGAAAAAGCCACTGAATGTGGCTTTTTTTGTGCCTGCTGCTTTTGTGTTTAATGGGAAGAGAGGTTTCGGGTATTTTTTATAGGCACAAAAACAACAAAGCGATTTCTCCAACGAGAGAAACCGCCATCATTTTAAACTTTGTATTGATACGAACGAACAGCTATAAGATATGTAGGATACGAAACAAGTTAAGTAGGGCTGCAAACTAGAGCTAAGAGCTCAGAGCGTTATCTCGGCATAAGGTCGTAATAATGTCAGTGATAGCCAATATGATCGTCGACTTCACCTTTTGATTATGTCGCCCTAAGAACATTTCAAGCATTGGGCCAGACATGGTTTCCACCATCTCTGCGTCATATTCGATCGGCATAATACGCTGAATCGCGTGCACCTTGTTGAGCTCAAATATCACATCAACTTCTGTAAAGCTGGTGTCTTCGCCCTGTATTTTCGCCCACTCTTTCAAGGTAACGAAAACCTCTAGATCGTCGTAGAGTTCTTTACTGATCACACCAAGCCCGAGTAGCAACTTAGCACGAATCATGATCTCGCCTAACGGCCCACCACTGTTGAGAAGTGGTTCTACAACGAACTTAATGGCCGTGTCGTCTTTCTTGAAGATGTTTTTTAATACGGCATCTACTGTGTCATCCAATGCATCGTAAGCAGCCATTAGGCAGGCGCTAGCACTCTCAGCTTCCGAAAGGGCTTCGAGTAATTCAGTTTCATGGCTAGTTTGTATTGGCATAACGGCTCGACAATAAGAAAGTGCCACTGGTGTGGCACTTTGATGGTTTATCATTTCAATGCTAGATAAGCTTCTTCCGCTAGTTTAACAACTTCTGAGTCACTATTCAGCTCAGAATAATGCGCTAATGTCTCAGCAAAACCTTTTTCTGCGAACATTGCCTGAAGTTCAACCGCTTGAGGGTCATCTTCATTTTTGTAATGGAACGCAGCTGCGATCGCTTTTACTAGATGAGCATTTGGTAGCCCGTATTCTAGCGTACCGTTCAATGGCTTGACTAGGCGATCTTGAGGGCTCAGCTTACGAATAGGTTGACGACCAACACGATCCACTTCATCACGTAGGAACGGGTTAGCAAAACGACCAAGAATTTTTTGGATGTATGCCGCGTGCGCTTCTGGATCAAAGCCGTAACGCTTAATGAGAACAGCGCCACTTTCTTCCATCGTTGCTGTTACTTCAGCGCGGATGACGTCGTCTTCGATAGAGTCTTTAATTGTCTCGTGACCTGCAAGTACACCAAGGTATGCCGTTACCAAGTGGCCCGTGTTTAGCGTGAACAATTTACGCTCAACGAAAGCCATTAGGTTATCAGTGCATTCCATTCCTGGGATGTTTGGAATCTCACCCTTAAATTGTGTTTGGTCTACGATCCACTCGCTGAACGTTTCAACCGTTACCGCTAGAGGGTCTGTTTCACCTGCTTCTGCCGGTGGAACAATACGGTCAACCGCTGAATCAACAAAACCAATGTGCTCTTCGGTGAACGCCTTCATTTCATCAGAAAGGTGCTCTAAAACTGCTGCTTTTAATTGGCTAGTACCGCGAACCATGTTCTCAGCCGCAATGATGTTCATTGGTGCCGTGTTGTTTGCTGCAGCACGCTTTTCAATGCCTTGAGCAATAGACTTAGAGATGATTTTAAGAACTGTAGGTCCTACCGCTGTTGTCACAATATCAGACTCAGCAATGCAATCTACTACAGCACCTGTTGCTGAATTTACCGCTGTCACATTCTTAACAACTTCAACAACACACTCTTCGCCAACAATCTTAACTGGGTATTCTTGACGTTCAATTAACGCATTTACAACCGTTTCATTTACGTCAGCAAACGTAACCTTCATACCAGCATCAGAAAGAAGCTTACCAATGAAACCACGACCGATATTACCTGCACCAAAATGTAACGCTTTCATAATTTTGACCTTATAAATATTTAAATCTAGATAGCTAACCACTCAACAACATGCCTTGACGATGTGCCCTAGGCATCAAGCAGTAAGCTATTCAGACTGAATCTTCTTAGAGGAGATTAGACCGAAAATGAGGCCAGTAGGGGGATACCGGCCTCCTTCACTCAGGAGCTTGACTAGAGCTTGTTAGTTTCCGTTGAGAATACGTAGAACATTAGCAGGATTTGTTGTGTTCTGTAGGCATTCCACAGCTTCTTCATCGTCGAGTGAATTGGTAATAGCCATCAGCACCATGTTGTGCTCATCGCCTTGTGCAGCAATACCGATAACCATCTTAGCGATATCATCTTCATCTTCGCCCCACTGAATACCTTCAGGGTACTGACAGAAAACGATGCCAGTTTTTTGTACGTATTTTTTCGCTTCGATTGTGCCGTGTGGTACTGCAATAGACTCACCTAGGTAAGTAGAGACAAGCTCTTCACGAGCAAACATGCCTTCTACATATTCTGGTGATACGTTGCCCAATTTGACCAGTTTCTCACCAGCGAACCTGATAGCGTCTTCTTTTTGAGTCGCTTTAAGGCCAAGGAAGATGCTGTCGTCAGTCAGTGCAAGCTTGTTACCTTCTTGTGCTGGAGCTGCTGCAGGAGCCGGAGCTTCTACTTTCGCTTCACCACTTTGATCATTCGTAGCCTGAGCTTCTGTTAGCTCTGCAACTAGCTGGTCGTAGACACCGCCGTCTAGGAAGTTGCTTAGAGACATGTGCATTGCACCTGGTACGGTGTTACGAGCACGGTCTGTTAAGTCTTTATGCGTGATAACAATTTGCGAATCAGCCGGTAGGTTGTTGATTGCGTAGTTTGTTACCTCAATATCTAGGCCTGCTGATGCTACCTTTTTACGAAGTAGACCAGCACCCATTGCACTCGAACCCATACCTGCATCACAAGCCACATAGACAGCTTTAACATCCGCTAGGTTTACGCCAGCTTCTGAAGCTGCACCTTTAGAAGACGCTTTCATGTCTTTCATTTGAGCCGATGCTTTTTCTAGTGAATCTTCGTCATCACCTTGAGCTGAAGTCTTAAGTAGGATTGAAGCTACGATGAAAGACACAGCCGTTGCAGCGATTACAGAAAGTACAACACCGATGTAAGAGCCTTTTGGCGTCATCAATAAGATAGCGAAGATTGAACCTGGTGATGCTGGAGAGATAAGGCCAGAATCGAACACTACGTTAGTGAATACACCCGCCATACCACCCGCGATTACAGCAAGGATTAGACGTGGGTTCATTAGAACGTAAGGGAAGTAAATTTCGTGGATACCACCTAGGAAGTGGATGATAGATGCACCAGCAGCAGACTGCTTCGCGCTACCTTTACCAAACACCATGTAAGCAAGTAGAAGACCAAGACCTGGACCTGGGTTCGCTTCGATTAGGAAGAAGATTGAGCGACCAATTTCTTCAGATTGCTGGATACCGAGTGGAGAGAAGATGCCGTGGTTGATTGCGTTATTTAAGAATAGGATTTTCGCAGGTTCAACAAAGATAGAAGCAAGAGGTAATGCACCCGCTTCAACCATTACGTTAACACCAGCCGCTAAACCAGAAGACAGAACTTTAACCGCAGGGCCAATCACGATGAACGCGATGATCGCGCAGATCATGCCGATGATACCTGCAGAGAAGTTGTTCACTAGCATTTCGAAACCACTCTTCACTTTACCGTGAACAGCTTCATCGAATTTCTTAATTGCGATACCACCCAGTGGACCTACAATCATTGCACCCATGAACATTGGGATATCAGTACCAACGATAACACCCATTGTTGTGATAGCACCCACTACGGCACCGCGGTCGCCACCAACCATTTTACCACCGGTATAACCGATCAATAGTGGTAGTAGGTATGTGATCATTGGGCCAACCATTGATGCTAACGTTTCGTTAGGCCACCAACCCGTTGGAATGAATAGTGCAGTAATGAAACCCCACGCAATGAATGCGCCGATGTTTGGCATTACCATATTGGATAAGAAACGACCAAAGTTTTGAACCTTAATCTTTGCTTCTGGTGATAACATAGGTAGAACCCCGTAATGTATTGGTTGGTCAAATGACCGAAAGTGTGTACTCAAAAGTCGATTAAAATGTATCACAACATTTTTAAAATGCACCTCAGCCCAACTTTCGTGATAACCATCACACGCAAAAAACACTTTCGGGTTAACGAGCACACCTTAGATCACAAAAACATCATGAATTTAAATTACAAAGCCAAATTAATGAGAATGGATATCATTAACACAAGATCTAGGTCACATTTTATTTTGTAATACTTAAAAATAAATAGTGATACAAATCACACTTAATAAAATATAGCATCTGAGATCTATATAACCCGTATAAAAGAACATCGTGCCACGAATAATAAATATGCACCAAGATGAGTAAAAGCCCTGAAACTGTAATTTAATTACAAATTAGGCGACATTTTGCTTAACATTCAAAATGAGAGCGAATACTCACTAAAAACATGGACCAGTGAACTGCAGTTAGTATCAACAGTTGTGTTATTGTATTTCCCTATTCTATACAACAGCCCCTCAACATTAATCAGCAGTTCTACTGCTAATTGAGAAACAGACTATGCCAGACAAGATTTCCACATCAGCACTAGCCAAACAAAAAGGGATAGAAGCAAAGGCTCTATTCAGTGATTTGAAAACAGCTGGCTATATCGTGCGTTCACAGGAGCGTTGGGTACTCACAGAACGAGGCGAAAGCTTTGGTGGGGAGTATGTCGAACACAAGAAGTTTGGTGTCTTTATTGTCTGGCCAGAAAAACTACTCATCGACCTAGATTCTTTCTCTGGAAAAACGCTAACGGCAACTCAACTAGGCAGTGCCTTTCAACTTAGCGCAAAAAAAATTAACCTGTTGCTCAGCGAGCTTGGTTGGATAGCACGTGAAGAAGATGGTTGGCATGTCACCTCAACAGGCTTAAAAGCAGGCGGTGAGCAAAGGGAAGATAAAGCGACTCAAAACCTATTTGTGGTATGGCACGATTCATTGGTTCGCAATAAACGTTTGAAGCAGTCTGTTGTCGAATTTCTAGGGCATGATGCTGAAAGCCACTCTACCGATGTCTCGTTTTCTAGCTTTCGTCAGAAATTTGAGGCGAAACACCGAACCTTAGACGGACATTATGTGCGTTCAAAGGGAGAGCTGATCATCGATAACTGGCTTTATATGGCGGGAGTGGTTCATGCCTATGAACGTCCGCTCCCGATATCAAAAGAAGTAATGAGCGATTTCTACCTGCCAAGCGGCAAGGTATACATTCAGTTCTGGGGAACAGATTCAGGCCCTATAGAAGAAGACAAACGAAATGCGACCAAGAAAGTTTACCAAGAGCACGGTTTTAGCTTGATTGAACTTAACCCTGAAGATATCCCAAACCTCGACAGTGTACTTCCCTCTTTATTACGCCAATATGGAATCAAAGCGTACTAACTGGCTGATTTTCGAAAACCAACACACATCCAGATCACACTAATCAAATCATTATGGACATTATTAACCATAGTGATTTGATGTGTTCGCTATTTTTCCCAAGCCAATCTTCTATTATCTTACACCCATCGACTTGAGCTACCGCAGATACTCGATTTATTGGGGCATGTTCGATAGCCATTTAAGCGTTCAGCCTTTTAGAGGCTGACTGTTCTAGAAACGACTTCTATAGAGATATAGCCTAAATGCGTTATCCGTTTATTGTTGACGTTACCGAACATAAAACCCTACAACATTTATATTGATAGATATTAGGATTCAACATGACTCATCCAATCATTTCAGATCTAAACACTCGCTACACAGCTAAAAAATACGATGCAGAAAAGCGCATCTCTGCGGAAGACATGGAAGTAATCAAAGAAGCACTTCGTTTGTCAGCTTCTTCTATCAACTCTCAGCCTTGGAAATTCATCATCATTGAGAGTGACGCAGCAAAACAACGCTTCCACAATACTTTCGAGAACATGTTCCAGTTTAACCAACCGCATGCGAAAGAAGCGTCACATACGATCCTGTTTGCTCACGATCCTAAGTACACTAAAGAGAAATTCGCAAAGCGTGCTGACACAGAAGTAAGCTCTGGTCACCTACCCGCTGAAATGTACGAGCAGTTCTTAGGGGCTTACGCATTCGCAGAAATGAACACAGACGAAACAGGTTTCAACGGTAACTGGACTAAGTCTCAAGTGTACATCGCGCTAGGTAACACAATGCACACACTGGCTCGTCTTGGTATTGCTTCAACACCGATGGAAGGCGTAGATGCCGCTATGATCGGTGAAGAGTTTGCTGACGAACTAGACGGTCACGTTGTTGATGTAGCGCTAGCAATCGGCTACCACAAAGACGGCGAAGACTATAACCACGGTAAACCAAAAGCACGTCTAGCTCTTGATGAAATCGTGACGACGCTTTAACGCGTTAATTAAGATGACGAATGAATCAACAGCTATAACACGTTAAACAGTTACAACGCTTAACTGCTACAACGCTTTAATTTTTAAAACGCTTTTTCGTTTTACAAAATATAGTTTCAACAGCACTTCAGACTGTTAAATTACACTGCCTTGTTTTGGCCAGACACTCGTCTGGCCTTTTTCATTTCTGTATTTCGCATCCATCCTTTCTATCTCAGCTTTAGCCATTCCAGCCGCTTTTTAGACCACCAATACTTGATCAATCCACGTGTTCTAATTCGCGAAGCGCAGGAGTTACGCTATAATCCCCTTTGTTGAAACATGTCCCTCACCCTGCTCTTTCTGAGCAAACATCATTAACTTTCTTGTCAAACCACTATAAATCCACAAAGTCATAAAGACACCTAAGATTCATTTTAACCATAAAACTCAGCACGTCAAAATGACTCATTAGACAACATAAATGCTAAACAAACATATTTAAAACAGGCAGTTAAAAACATGGCACAACTAGTGCAATGATGACCTTAGATATTTAAATAAGGTATTATCATTATGACTATTCACGTTAAATCAAATGTTCACTGGGTTGGCGTCCACGATTGGGAAACAGAACACTTCCATGGTAAGGAATACCACATGAACAAAGGTACCAGCTATAACTCGTACCTGATTCGTGAAGAGAAAACGGTGCTTGTTGATACCGTTGATCATCGCTTTACTGAACAATTCCTTGCAAACCTTGAGATGGAAATCGACATCAATGAGATCGACTACATCATTTGTCAGCATGCTGAAGAAGACCACTCAGGTGCCCTTTCGGCACTATTAGCCAAAATTCCAAACACACCCGTCTACTGCACAGAAGCTGGCGTGAACTCTATTGTTGGCCATCACCATCAGCCTGGCTGGAACTTCCGAACCGTTAAAACAGGCGACACGCTCGATGTCGGTAACGGTAAGCAACTCATCTTTGTTGAGATGAAAATGCTGCACTGGCCAGACTCAATGGCAACATACCTCACTGGTGACGAGATCCTGTTCAGCAACGATGCGTTCGGTCAGCACTACTGTGATGAAAACCTATTCAACGATCAGCTAGACCAAGTCGAGCTGCATGATCAATGTCTGCGTTACTTCTCGAACATCCTCACACCTTTCGCGCCTTTGGTGAAAGCGAAGATAGAAGAAGTATTGAGCTTAGGTGTGCCTATCGATGTTATCGCCACCTCTCATGGCTGTATTTGGCGCGACAACGCGACGCAAATTGTTGAGCAATACTACGAGTGGTCTAAAGCCTACAAAGAAGATCGTATCACGATTGTTTACGACACCATGTCGAACAACACTCGCATGATGGCTGACGCAATCGCAAAAGGTATCCGTAAAGGCAGCCCAGAAACAGCAATCAAGGTCTTTAATATCTCTAAGCACGATAAGAATGACATCCTTGCCAATATCTTCCGTTCAAAAGGGGTTCTAGTCGGCTCATCGACCATGAACAATGTGATGATGCCGCAAATCGCAGCACTACTAGAAGAGATCCACGGACTGCGCTTTGCTGGTAAAAGAGCTGCGGCATTTGGCTCTTCAGGTTGGACAGGTGGCGCAGTAAAACGTATCGACGCTCGCTTACATGAAGCCAACTTCGAGGTGAGTGCTCCGCAACACATCCATTGGAAACCAGACACAGACGCGCTTCGCCAGTGTATCGATTACGGCATGACACTGGCCGAGGTTTGGCGTGTAGAAGCAGATGAAGTGAGCACACCGAAACAAGTATCACGTAATGTAACACCGCTTGAAGCCGCACCAGCACCGACAAGCACCACTGAAGAACTCAAAGACACGACACAGCTGAAGCCAGAAGTCGCTCAAGATAAGCCAGTACACAGTGCAGACTGCACTTGCTGGCGTTGCACAGTGTGTGAATGGGTGTACGACCCACAATTGGGCGAACCCTACCAAGGCGTCGAACCTGGAACTCCTTGGGCGCAAGTTCCTGATGATTTCCTTTGCCCTGAATGCCATTTAGGCAAAGAAGTGTTTGTGGAGAAGTAGCATGTCGAACATTGTTATTGTGGGTGGCGGTTTCGCTGCCCTACAAACCATCAAGATGGTACGTAAGCTTGACCAAGATATCGCAATTACGATGATCACCGCCGATGCCGGGGTTGAGTACAGTAAGCCGAATCTTTCGCACGCGTTCAGTCAGGAACAAACGCCGGAAACACTGGCAGTACATAACGCTCAACAATTGGCAGAGCAGTACAACGTGGTCATCAAAACCAAAGCACTTGTGAGCGAGATAGATACTGAGCAGCAGTGTGTTCATGTTGATGGCCAATCTATCCACTATTCAAAGTTGATATTAGCGACGGGCGCGACGCCTTTTATACCACCAGCGGAAGGGCTTAAACGCAGCGCAACCATTACGTTAAATAGTTTGGAAGAGTTCGATAAACACAAAGCTCAGATCGATGGCGCTCAACGCATCACTGTGATGGGTGGAGGCTTGATTGGGGTTGAGCTCGCATTCGACCTTCAAACTGCGGGTAAAGATGTCACGATTATCGAACCCGCAAGTTATCTATTGAATAACCTAGTGCCACCTTTCGTTTCGCTTGAATTGGAAAGGGAACTAACAAAAGCAGGCGTTACCGTCGAAACCGATTCTGCAGTGTGTCGCGCAACTTATCTCCCTGATGGCGTGAGGTTGCAAACCACGTCTTCTCGATTGATACGAACCGATATCGTGATTGCAGCAGCAGGGCTAAGACCAAACACACAGTTAGCCACACAAGCGGGAATAGAAGTAAACAAAGGGATTGTGGTCGATACCATCATGAGAACCAATGTCGAGAATGTGTATGCGATTGGTGACTGCGCCGAAATAGAGGGGCGTGTGATGGCTTATCTTCAGCCCGCTATTTTGTCTGCAAACGTGTTGGCTAAGCAGCTGGCTATGGGTAACGGAGAGAGCAAAGTGGGCGAAGGAAAGCTCAGCTTGCCTCACATCATCACAAAGGTGAAAACACCGAGTTACCCGATTCAACTCGCAGGGCGCGATATTCAAACCGCTCAGAGTTGGGAAACTCGATTCGATCCTAAAGGCATTGTCGCTAAGGGCTTCAATGAAGATAACCAGTTGGTTGGATTCATTGTCACGGGAGAATACACCAAAGCGGCGTTCCCTCTGCTCAAAGAGCTACAGGCAAGCTCACCCGCATAGGCTCAGTAAGATACCCTCAATAATATACGTTGAATAAAATAAGCGGCGTTCGCTAAAACAAAAAAAGCCAGTCAATTGACTGGCTTTCTTGTATCTGCATACTTCGTTATTGGTGCGTTCGCACTATCCAATAAACGAGATGTAACCTTGTAGGATAATCAGGTTAACGATATCGATAAAGAAGGCACCAACAATTGGCACAACCATGAAGGCTTGTGGCGACGGACCGAATCGGTTCACCAAAGAACCCATGTTCATTACTGCTGTTGGGGTTGCACCTAGGCCGAAACCACAGTGACCACCCGCCATAACCGCTGCATCGTAGTTAGAACCCATTACTTTGAACGTCACAAAGTAAGAGAAGATACCCAACACCACTGCCTGAACCGCAAGGATAACCAAGAACGGAATCGCAAGGTCAAAGATGTTCCAAAGCTTAAGGCTCATTAGCGCCATCGCTAGGAACAGCGACAATGACACCGTACCAAGAATATCGACCGTTTCACTGTCGGTTTTATGTAGCTTAGTCACTTCAAAAACGTTAGTGATGAACACACCGATAAACAACGCGTAAACGAAGTCAGGAATCATCAACCAAGAAATTTCAAAAGTCGCCACCCACTCTTCTAGGTATTTCGCCCCCGAGATACAGATAAGAAGAATGAACAATACTTCAATCACCTTCTTCGCTGTTACTTTGTCTTCTTCATACTCGTTGTAAGTAACAAGCTCAGGAAAACGCTCGTGGGTTTGTGTGCCAGTGCCGTACTCAGATTCAAGCTGGTTTTTATCAATCAACTTTTGAGCGACTGGGCTACCGATAATACCACCGATAATCAAACCAAATGTCGCTGAAGCCATCGCGATTTCTAGAGTATTGGCAATGCCAAACGTGTCTGAAAAAGTTTGAGACCAAGCTGCGCCTGTACCGTGACCACCCGAAAGCGTGATAGACCCAGCAATCAAACCCATCAAGGGTTCAAGGCCTAATGCCGTCGCAAGTGTTACACCTACACCGTTTTGGATAATGATGTAAACCGAAGCCACCCCTAAGAATAGGAATACCTTAGCACCACCTTTTATCAGCTGCGTGTAGTTAGCTGCAAGGCCGACCGTTGCAAAGAACATCAACATAAACGTGTTCTGCAAGGGCAAAGAAAACTCAAGATCAAGGCCGTTAAAGTGCAGGGCTGTAATAGCAAAAGCGACAATCAAGCCGCCGACAATGGGCTCTGGAATATTGTACTTTTTGAGAACCGGAAGCTTTGCATTGACGAAATGACCTAGAAACAAAACACTAATCGCGATTAGGAAGGATTCTAGTGGTCCAATTGAAATTAATTGATTCATATAACCTCTATTTTTTTACGTTCTCATCTTCCTTAATGAGTCTAGTTTTATCTGTAATTATTTGTGCTGCTCTACCTATATTTATACAAACTGGAGAGAAATTGTAGATTCGAAAAGCGAACACATTACTGCGTTCACTTGGTGTCAGGTTAGTGACACGTTAACTTTTATAGGAGATAAAAGGATTTGTGACAACAATCACCTCCAAAAAGTTGATAACGGCGCGAGTATCCTTGCCGCTGACTCTGCTTTTTTAATACCTAAAAAAGCAAAAAGGAGCTATTGCTAGCTCCTCTTTCATCACCATCACTGGTAATTAGAATTTTTTCGGTGCGTAACCCGTCATAACTTCAATGCGAAGCTCTTTACCAATCTTGGTCATCGGGTGAACAATCACGAGCCCTTTTACAGACTTCTTAAGTTTACCCATATCCGCTTGCTCAGCTTTTGTGATTTCACGGCTAAATGGCATATCAATCAGCGATTTACGCTCTTGATTCACATCAAAGCTTTCTTTGTGTTTCAGCTGTGCAATTTTCTTAGTTAGCTTCTTAATCTCGTCTTCAAATTGACGAACAACAGGACGATCATTACGAGTTTTAGCAGCCGCTAACTTGTTGCGACACTTGTCTAGACGGTTGTTAATTTGTTGAAGTTCGTTTTTAACACTCATAATAATTTCCTAAGATTAAGCAAGCCAATTCGGATTGGGGCGCGGAGTATAGCACAAGGGTTTACTTGAACCGAAATTTATCTGACAAATAGCCCTTAGAATGAAACATGATCTAAACTGACAATCAATCGCTCACCACTCAAGAGCTATTCATTCTAGGAAATATGGTTCACCATGAGATGGCTATTCACCCGATTATAAGGACATACGATGACATTATTGAAACAAACACTGACCTACAGCCTAGCCCTTGGTTCTGTGTTTGCCACGACTTATGCGTCCAGTGAAACATCCATTGATAATACGCTGCCCAACAACCTTATTGTCGAGTATGCACCACCTCAAACTGAACAAGAAAAACAGCTCAAACAAGAGATTGAACTCAGTGGCATCAACGACACCGTCATTGACCTCTCCAACCAACTGTTGATGTTTAACCAGCCTTTGGTGATTCAATACGGCGGTGATGAAGGCCCACTCTACGATCCGCAAACACATCACGTACTTATCCCATACAGTTTTTACGCTGAATCACTCGCTTACTTCGAGAAGAACCAATACGAAAAAGAGTACGGAAAATCGGCACAAACGGGTGCCATCGATACCTTACTTCATACGCTGCTACACGAAGCGGGGCACGGCTATATCGAAGATCAAAATATCGCCATTCTCGGTAAAGAAGAAGATGCCGTAGATAACCTCGCAACAGTCTTGCTGCTCAACTACGTGGAACATGGCGGTGATGCCGCAATAAGTGCAGCCGATATGTTTGCCTTTGAGTCAGAAGACCGCCCGGAGTATTACGACTTGGGGGAATACATTGATGAACACAGCTTCGATCTCCAACGCTACTTCTCAACCCTATGCCTTGTGTACGGCAGCGACCCTGAAGCCTATAAAAACTTGCTTGATGAAGTGGAAAACGACTATTTAAAAGATAGGAAAGAGTTCTGTATTGAGCACTTTGATGTGATCTCTGGGAATTGGCACCAATACTTAAAAGAGAGTGATGAGGGTTAGTAGAATAGATCGATACAAGAGACCTCTATAACGGAATCACTCTACAACAAAATAGAATCAAGTTAGCGGCTCAAACACCTAGCTCTGAAGCCGCTATCACGCGATTTACCTAAACTTTGACTTTGTACTTAAGATCTTGGGCTTCATCGCCAGTCATGCCTCGAAAGCCCCAGCAATGCGATGGCTGCTCCTTGATGGTGATCTCGATATCAATGGGGGAGATGGCCAACTGCTTTTCTATTTCAGAAAATATCTTCTTAATCAGGCGCTTTTTGGTATTCACCGCTCGCCCTTCCATCATATTGATTTCTATGACGGTGTAAGCTTCTGTTCGCCCTTCGGGATAAAAGAAATCATCTCTTTCTAATGGTACAAACCGATGCGCTCGTTTGTCATCAGGTAACCCCATCTCACTGTTCAAACATTGTTGTAAGACATTAGAAAGCTGTAACTTAATCGGATTTAAGCACTCTTTGATACCATAAATAACGATCATGACCATTCCTTTGATGTGATGTCAGGTAAAGAAGAACTAAGAGATAAGCAACGTAAGATAAGCGTGTCACTTGTTATCTACCCATTGACTAATTCTTAACCCATATTACCTAATGACGTAAGTTAAAAAAGGTTAAACCGATTAAATTGCGAATAAACGCGACAAAAAACCATGTCTCCCTCTCTCTAACTTCCCGTTCAATACATCACCCCACATTGATCGAACTTCAACGAGCACGCGTATACATCTCTGAATTACGTACGAATCAAATCCGTACAGACTCAATCATGTATGAACTAAGGAGTGCTATGTGCCGAATTCAGCTGAGAAGATGACACGGATAGAAACCGAATCAGAAACACCCGTAGAGACTTCTCAAGAGCTTGCGGTGTTTCCTCTACCGTTATTCATTTTGCCAAGAGGCAGACAAAGACTGCGTATTTTCGAACCCAAGTATTTGAAAATGGTCGCTCATGCTGCGCAGGGAGACGGCTTCATCATTGCGACTCAGGACGACACCAACTCCGAACGTCTGAGTTCTTGGGGGACAAAAGTGTCTATTGTCGATTTCAATATGTCCGATGATCAAATCTTGGAAATCGATGTTGAAGGCGAACAGTTGGTGCAGCTTCACTCGTCCTTCCGCGACACAGATGATTTAATAAAAAGTGATTTCCGCCCTTTACCTCACTGGCCACAACACAGCTATAAGGTGCCGAACGTGGTGACTGCATTTCTTGTCGAGTTGTTTCGAGAACACGATTCAATCAGAGCACTTTACCCCACGCCTGACTTTGAAAGCCCTCAATGGATCTGTGCTCGACTCCTCGAAATGATGCCTATCCCATTGGAAAAGAAAACCAAATTCACAGAACCCGCTAGTTTTCCGTCTTTAGTTCCCTTTTTGAATCAAATCATTACAGGGCAATAAGCACTTTTATTCACTATAATTTTGTATAGTAGAAATTAATTTAAAATAAAGTGATCCCTACTCTCACTCTCCGCGTAGTGTCTATCAAATTCGCATGATGGTTAATTACTATGCAAGTGGAAAGCAGAAGAACAGGGAACGGCAAGGAGCATGTCATTATCCCCGACAACAAACTACCTACCGAAAGTAAGGTACCTACAGAGCTCTCAAGCTGGCTGATCTTGGTTGGTTCAGACAGAGATAAGCAGGCATTTACTTGTTTGTTTAAATTCTTTGCTCCCAAAATCAAGCGTTTTGGCATCAGTAAGTTGGGCGGTGAAGCCGCTGCCAACGAGCTAGTCCAAGACACGATGACCAACGTTTGGAAGAAAGCGCATCTCTACAATGAAGAGAAAGGCGCAGCGACCACTTGGGTTTATACCGTTATGCGAAACGCCGCCTTTGATATGTTAAGAAAGGTGAAGGCGAAAGCAGAGCAAACCATCGCTGACGACATTTGGCCAATTGACGCCATGGTAGCCGAGTCACAAAGTGATCAGCTTCAGTTTGGCGATCATCTAATGAGCCGTCATGTAATGACTCAAATTGAAAAGCTGCCTCTCGCTCAAAAAACCATTGTGAAAGGTGTCTACTTCCAAGAGTTATCGCAAGAGCAACTCGCCCAACAACTCGATGTCCCGCTTGGAACTGTTAAATCACGTCTAAGACTCGCACTCGCCAAACTAAAAGTTCACATGGGGGAACAAGACCATGATTAAACATCACCCAAATGCGGCAATCTTGAAAGATTTTGTCAATGGCAACCTAGCGGATTCGGTTTCACTGATTGTTTCTAGCCATGTAGAGCTTTGCGAACACTGTCAAAAACAAGTAAGCATGTTGACAGCGCAAGCCGCTGACACAGTCTTTGAAAGCGATACATCTGCCTTTGAAAATGACACAGCAGGGCTAAAACTGTCTGACAGCGAAATGGATGCGTTCCTATCTGACGATGGGGAGTTCGATTTTGATGCTATTGACCAGATCACAGCTGATTTGTCACAGGCAGTCGAAGTTGTTGTTGAAGCGCAACAAGAGACTGTGTCTAACACAACCTTCACGATTCCTCGCGCACTCAATTCAGTCGCAAGAAAAGACTGGTTGAACTTGGGCAAGATTTCTCGCGCACGTCTCGATTTTGATGACGAATCACACCACACCAGCTTGCTGCATATAGATAAGGATGGACAGGTGCCTTGTCACACTCATAAAGGCTTCGAGATCACGCTTCTTTTAGAAGGCAGCTTCGAAGATGAAATGGGCGTCTACAACAAAGGTGACTTCATCTGGTTAGACGGAGAACACACTCATCAGCCTGCGACCAAAGAAGGCTGTGTGTGCTTAACCGTTTCAAGTGATGCCTTGTATTTCACTAAAGGGGTGAGCCAATTGTTCAACCCACTGGGTAAATACATTTATTAGTTTTAAAAGATTTATCGGATACGTCACAAGACTCATAGAGTTGGCTAGTAAGAGAAGTAAAAACCGAACTAAAGTAATGTTTAATAAGCAACAAAACACACAATATAAGAATAACAACGAGCAATGAGCGTAAGGAATTGACCAATGGATAAAAAAATAAAAATAGGCATTAGTGCATGTGTCGCCGGTCATAAAGTTCGGTTCGATACTGGCCATAAGCGTTCTCGTTTTTGCACAGACGATCTTGCAGACTACGTAGAGCTTGAGCCAGTTTGTCCAGAGATGGGGGTTGGACTTCCAACACCTCGTCCTACGATCCGTCAAACAAGAATGTTAGACGATATTATTCATGTTTCTCGACCTGATGGTTCTGGCGATGTCACCGATGAACTGATCGAGTTTGGGCAAAACTATTCAAAGAACAACCAACACATCGCAGGTTTCATTGTGTGTCAGAAAAGCCCAACCTGTGGCATGGAGCGAGTAAAGGTTTACCACCACCACGGGCGTGGGTCTGAATCGACAGGCGTTGGCTTGTTCACTCAGCAAGTAATGCAAGGCAATCCCCTCCTTCCAGTAGAAGAGAATGGTCGCCTCAACGATCCAATTCTGCGTGAAAACTTTATGACTCGAGTCTTCACTTACCAAAAATGGCTCGATCTTGTTGATGAAGGTGTCACCAAACACAAACTGATTCAATTCCACAGCGCTCACAAATACCTAGTGATGTGTCACCACATTGAAGGCTACAAGAGCCTTGGCAAACTTTTAGCGAGTAACGATTTAGAGATCGATGAGTTGGCTGACAAGTACATCGAAGGTCTGATGACGGCGCTAATGCACCATGCAAATCGCGGCAGTCATGCTAATACTCTGCATCACTTGCAAGGCTACTTTAAGAAACAACTGAGCAGCGCTCATAAACAAGAGCTCACCAATCAGATTTCATCATTCAGAGAAGGGCTAGTTCCTCTGTTAGTTCCACTAACGCTGATTAATCACTATCTGATGGAATACCCAAACGAGTACCTAGAATCACAAGTTTATCTAAACCCGCACCCACAAGAACTTAAGCTGAGATACGGATATTGAGCGACATTCTATGGATAAGACGAGACCTGAGGATTCACGATAACCCAGCGCTCGTCTCTGCAGTTGAAAACGGCGTCTCTATCGCCGTTTTTATTTCAACCCCGCAGCAATGGCAACAACATCACCTGGCACCGATAAAAGCGGACTTCATTTATCGCCACCTGAAACAATTCGAATCACAACTCGCTGAATTCGGTATCACTCTGCTGCACCTCAAAGCCACAGATTTTAACGATCAAGCCACTCAACTCATCAACTTGTGCAAACAGGTCGATGCGACATGTGTGTATGCCAATTCAGAGCCGGAAGTGGATGAGCAGTTAAGAGACAAACGCTTAATCGCTACTGGTATAAAGCTGAAAATAACCGACTGCGATACGATTCTGCCATTAGGTAGCGTGCTGAATAAACAAGGTGAGATGTTCAAGGTTTTCACACCTTTCAAAAACGCATGGTTAAAAGAAGTGCAAGCGAAAGGCATCATTTGCAGCCACGCTCCTGTGCATTCAAAAGGATCGGCACAAGCAGGATCAGCGCAAGCAGGTTCATCTGAAACGGATTCGCTTCAGAATCCATCACAACTGAAACAATCGTTAAGTGGTTTTTCTGGCGAGTACGATTTCGACTTTCCGCGTACCGATTCAGAGCGTTGGCCACTAAGCCAAGACGTCCTTGAGAGCGTGATTCCCAATTTCTTAGCCAATAAAGTTAACGATTATTCTCGCCTTAGAGATATTCCATCGGTAAAAGGCACGTCTGGCCTTTCCCCTTACTTAACCATTGGCGCTCTGAGCCCACGATGGTTAGCGATTCAATTGATTCAACAACAGCCGGACTTGTTATTTGATACTCAGTTGCCAGCCTTTTCTTGGCTTAATGAATTGATTTGGCGAGATTTTTATAAGCATTTGATGTTCCACCATCCTAAACTGGTTAAAGGTGCGAACTTTCAGCAGAAATACAACGGCTTAGATTGGTATCACGACAACCCTAGCTTTAAGGCTTGGTGTGAGGGTAAGACAGGCTACCCATTAGTTGATGCAGCGATGCGTCAATTGGTTGAGACAGGCTGGATGCACAACAGGCTCAGAATGGTGGTAGCAAGCTTCCTAACCAAACACCTGCTGATTGACTGGCGCTGGGGCGAACGCTTCTTTATGTCTCACCTTATCGATGGTGATTTCAGCGCCAATAATGGCGGTTGGCAATGGGCTTCAAGTACTGGCTGTGATGCTCAACCCTACTTTCGAATTTTCAATCCGATCACACAGAGTGAAAAGTTTGATCCGAAAGGAATTTTTATTCGTAAGTACATACCAGAGCTGCAAAATATTCCTGACAAGCATGTGCATTTTCCACATGATTACATTGCAAAAAACGGAATTAACAGCGAATACTGGCAACCCATCGTTGAACACAAAGAAGCACGATTGAGAGCCTTAGCCTTTTTCAAATAATTAGAGTGAATATTATGGATAACTCTCTATGGCTTGATAACTTTCTCAACATGTATCGAGAACTCGGAACCGACAATTTCGACGTGCTAAAGACGGTTTATCACCCTGATATCGAATTCCAAGACCCACTGCATCATGTCAGTGGGATTGTCGCGTTAACTCATTACTTCGAGAACCTCTACACACAAGTCACTAGCTGTTACTTCCACATCGAACACACCTTTGAAGTGAAAGATGAAGCATCCGTTTATTGGACAATGCAATTCGCTCACAAACAACTCAACGGACAAAAGCCGATTGAAGTTCAAGGGCATAGTCATATTAAAATGTTGGACAACCAAGTGGTTTATCATCGCGATTACCTGGATGTGGGATCGATGCTGTACGAGCACATCCCAGTACTAGGTTGCGCGATCAAATCCATCAAAAAAAGAGCGAGCCGATAATGCGTATTATGATCACAGGCGCGACCTCAGGTATCGGCCAATCACTCGCTATAGATTATGCTCAACAAGGGCATCAGGTGATTGCTTGCGGCCGTAATCAAGACAAACTGCAAGCCTTAGTTGATTCTCACGAGACAGACTTATCGCACTCGTCAATTGACCCACTCTGTTTTGATTTAACCGATTACCACAATTTCCCAGCACTCGAACAAGATAAGCCGCTCGACCTACTGATCTTGAACGCGGGTGATTGTGAGTACATCGACGATCCTGTCAATTTCGACGCAGAATTGTTCGAGCGCGTCATCAACATCAACCTAATTTCAATTGGCTACGCCCTTAAAGCTTGGCTAAAAAACATCAAGCCTGGCGGCCGCTTGGTTTTGGTAAGTTCAAGCGCGAGCTTTCTACCATTGCCAAGAGCCGAAGCTTATGGCGCTTCAAAGGCCGCTCTTACCTACTTAGGTAGAACACTCTCAGTTGATCTGGCCGAGCATGACATTCATGTCTCAATTGTGCACCCAGGCTTTGTTGAAACACCATTAACCGAGCGAAACTCCTTCGCTATGCCTATGATTATTAGTAGCGAGGCAGCCACTCAACGAATCGTAAATGGTATTGCTCAAGGAAAGAGCGAGATCGATTTCCCAAGACGATTCATATTAATAATGAAATTACTAAGAATGCTACCGACTCCAGTTTGGCAAAAACTCGCTTCAAGGATGGTATAACAATGAAAAAAATCGCCATTATAGGTTCAGGTATCTCTGGACTGACTTGCGCACATGTATTAGATAAGCACCACGACGTTACGGTATTCGAGAAAAATGACTACGTCGGCGGGCACACTGCTACGGTTGATATTGAACACCGAGGCAAGGCGTTTTCAATTGATACTGGCTTCATCGTTTTCAACGACAGAACCTACCCAAACTTCAACCAATTGCTTGAGCAACTCGGTGTCGAAAGGCAACCTACGGAGATGAGCTTCAGCGTTCACAACACCACGACTAAATTCGAATACAACGGCCACAGCATCAATTCGTTATTCGCTCAGAGGAGGAATATTTTCAAACCTCAATTCTGGTCATTAGTATCTGACATCCTCAAGTTCAATAAGCTGTGTAAAGCCCAGTTCGAAAGCAACCAATTCACGCCAGATGTTACCCTTGGCAACTTCCTGCGCGAGAATCAATTTTCCGACTTTTTCAGTCAGCATTACATCCTACCTATGGGTGCGGCTATTTGGTCGACAAGCTTGGAAGAGATGGAAGAATTCGAACTCAAGTTCTTTATCCAGTTCTTCTACAATCACGGCCTGTTAGACATTGCCAATCGTCCTCAATGGTATGTGATCCCTAAAGGTTCGCGTTCTTACGTCGAGATCATCCTTTCATTCTTGAATAAACCGGTCGCGTTAAACACCTCGATTAAGCAAGTCATTCGCCAACAGTCAGGGGTTACCATTGAATTCGAAGATGGCAGCACACAAGACTTCGACGAGGTAATATTTGCGTGTCACTCAGACCAAGCCCTACGTTTGCTGGGCGACGCAACTGAACAAGAACAACAGGTACTAGGGGAGATCCCTTACAGCCGAAATGAGGTGGTTCTGCACACGGATACCAACCTGTTACCCGACCGTAAACTGGCTTGGGCTAGCTGGAACTACATGTTGGATGGCGACAGTAAACGACCTGCCTGTGTGACTTACAACATGAACATTCTGCAAGGCATCGAAAGCCAATACACCTTTTGTGTCACCTTGAATCAAAGTGAAGCCATCGACCCAGAAAAAATCATTCGTAGCTTTGTTTACCATCATCCGGTGCTTAACTCGAATACGGTAGAAGCCCAACATAAGCGCGAGCAGATCTGCGGTAAAAACAACACCCACTTTGCAGGCGCTTATTGGTACAACGGATTCCATGAAGACGGTGTTCACAGTGCACTCGATGTGACTAAGCGCTTCGGCCTAGATTTGAGCACGAGTTCAGTACGATGAACACTCACACCATCACATCCGACATGGGGGTCGCATCTGAAAAGAGTGAAGAGCTCAGCGGCATTTACTGGGGCAACGTACGACACCGTCGCTTTGGCGATATTACTCATGAATTTAGCTACCAGTTGTACATGATGGGATTAGATCTCGATGAAATCCCTCAAACAACCACTCGCAGTCGCTTATTCGGTACTCAATGGTATAACCCGATTCGCTTTGTCGAATCGGATTATCTCGCTGAAAAAAAAGAAAATGTCACGACTGATGAACCTAAATCACTTAAGCAACGTATAGCATCCAAAGTACAACAACTTGGTGGGGTTTGGTCTATATCAAACCGTGTGACGATGCTGGCTCAGTGCCGTTGTTTAGGGGTTTATTTCAGCCCAATCAACTGTTTTTTCTGTTACGACGAGACTGGTGATTGCAGCTATATGTTAGCCGAAGTGAGCAACACGCCTTGGCGAGAAAGACACTATTATCTCATCGACATGCACAAAGAGTTGAAAGTAAAAAAAGAGTTTCACGTTTCGCCGTTCATGGATTTAGACATGAACTATTTGTGGAAAATAAAACCACCAACGAAACGGACGTTAGTACACATCGAGAGTCATCGTAGCGACAAGATTTTTGATGCCACACTAGCACTCTCAAAGCAGTCGGTAACAAAAGCAAACATTAGGAAAACGGTACTGAAGATCCCAGCAATGACAATTAAGGTTGTAATGGGTATCTATTTTCAGGCTCTCAAATTATTTCTGAAAAAAGTACCGTTTGTGGCGCATCCAGACTCAGCGTCTAAAACGCCATAAAGACGTCTAAATTGAAGGCTTGGGTTGGCTTAACGAGAACAACAGTTCTAACCCTCAGCCAGTAAAACTAAATTTAAAACAATTTCTCAGCGAGGTTTCCATGGAACAGCTTGCAAAACAAAACAACAACGTAGAACAACAAGCTAAAGCCGTTGCTGTTTCAAGCAACTGCAAATATCGAGCTCTGATTTTCAAGGTTCTAGAACGTCTGCAATTCGCAAAACTCGAAGTAATAGAACGAGACCAACATTCAGTGTTCGGAGACAGAGAAGCGACCTTAAGCGCTCAAATTGTTATCCATGATGCGAGCTTTTATCGAGATGTAGTAATGAGCGGCAGTATTGGTGCATCTGAGGCCTATATTGATGGAAAATGGACCAGCCCAGATCTCACCAAGGTGATTCAAATCATGGCTCGAAATCAAGCACAGTTAGACGAGCTTGATGACAAGACGCAATGGATTTCACGAATCAAAAATTTACTGCTACGCCGTAAGAACGCCAACACCGAGCAAGGCTCCAAACGTAATATTCTCGCCCACTACGACATTGGTAACGAACTATATGAGTGCTTCCTAGACAGTTCAATGCAATACTCTTCTGCTATCTATAGCGAAGATGCGTTAACCCTGTCGAAAGCACAACAGAACAAAATGAAAACCATCTGTGAGCGTTTAGAACTGTCTGAATCAGATAACGTGGTTGAGATAGGCACTGGCTGGGGCGGATTAGCGATATTTATGGCTCAGCACTACGGCTGCCACGTTACGACCACGACCATTTCAGATGCTCAGCACGAGCTGGCAGAACAGCGAGTCAAAGCGCTCGGCTTAACAGACAAAATCACTCTGCTTAAAGAAGATTATCGCAACCTCACTGGTGAGTATGACAAGTTGGTCTCTATCGAGATGATAGAAGCGGTCGGACATGAATATCTACAAACCTTCTTTGAAAAGTGCTCTTCTCTGTTGAAGCCTTCAGGGAAAATGCTGATTCAAGCGATTACCATTGCCGACAGTCGTTATGATAAATACCGTAAAGGCGTCGACTTTATTCAGAAGTACATCTTCCCCGGTGGTTGTTTACCTTCGGTTGCCGTGATGACTCAACATCTCGCGACCAGCACCGACCTTGTCGTCCAAGAAATTGATGACATTGGCCTTCACTACGCTCGCACACTAAATGACTGGAACGTCGCCTTTGAAAACAGCTGGGAAGAGCTCGAGTCACTAGGCTATTCAGAAGAGTTTAAACGCCTTTGGGTCTTCTACTTCTGTTACTGCGAAGGGGCATTCCTAGAGCGCGTGATCAGTACTCATCACCTTGTCGCAAGAAAACCTCGTTACTTTGGAGCAAAAGATGAAACGGTTTTGGATTATTAATCTCGTTCTGTTTCAAGCGACCTGGGTTTGCAGCGCCTTCTTTACCGCGCAAGCCCCGTTCGTCACGCCATTGATCGTGGTGGTTCACTTCCTTCTCTCTCCAACTCGCAGTAGCGACTTAAAAATACTCATCTTATTACCATTGGGGCTATTGCTTGATAGCCTCATGCTCCACTTCGGTATTTTTGCCGTCGACTCTGAAATTGCTAATCAATCTTGGTTTCCAGTTTGGCTCATTTGCCTGTGGATCATGTTCTTAATCAGTTTCAATCACAGCCTGAATTGGCTTTTAAAATGCTCAAAAGTGATCTTGTTTGTCATAGGGTTCGTAGCAGGTACTAGTAGTTATTGGGGAGGCATCAAAGCAGGTGCCCTTCTTACTACTTGGCCAGATGCATCGGTGCTAGCTGCCCTTGCAATAAGTTGGGGGATTTTGTTGCCCTTACTGGTGGCCGCCTACTCCAACTTAGTACAACCCAAAATGGCAACAACGAGGTGACTTATGGCTTTTCCACGCAACCCTACGCAAGCGTTCAAATCTGAGAGCGATGATAGTCGCGTTCGCACTCAAACAAGAGAGCAATCAAGAAATCGACTATTTAGCTTAGTCACCTTAACCCTCATTTGTGCGGCACTGCTGTTCACCGGAAATGCGAAGGCCTCTGCTGTAGATAATCTAAGCAAACGCGGCCAAGGTGAGATGAGCTACCTGTTTTGGACACTCTACTCAGCTGAATTCTACGCGACCCCAACCAATTCTGAACGCGCTCTAAAGCTTGAATATTACCGTTCGATTGACAGCAAAGACCTCGTTGATGCTACCCAAGATCAATGGAGCAAACTTGGTTACTCCAACAACAATATCCAACGTTGGTTGAAGCCTTTGTACGAGATGTGGCCCAACGTAGAAGCTGGAAGCACACTCACTATCCGCGTAACCGAAGACAACGTGAGTCGTTTTTACTTCGATGAACAGCCTATCGGTATCATCCAAGACAAGCAGTTTGGTGACGCTTTCTTAGCGATTTGGTTGTCTGAAAACACCTCTGAACCCGGCCTACGCAAACAACTTTTAGGTTTAAATAAATGAGTCCAAAAACAAAAATAATCAAACTCGCCCTGACAATATTGTCGCTCGCTTGGCTAACAGGTTGTGGCTCTGCAAGTTTAGAGAACCACGCAGACACGACCCCAGAGCTCAAGCTGGAAACCTTCTTTGACGGTGAATTGATGGCCTACGGCATCGTGCTTGACCGCTCTGGTAACTTACTGCGCCGCTTTGATGCCAAGCTCATCGCTACTTGGGATGGAGACAACGGAGAAATCAAAGAGTGGTTCTCCTTTGCTGATGGCGAGCGTTCAACCCGCGTTTGGAACCTCATCAAAACCGGTGACAACACCTACACAGGCACCGCCAACGATGTCGTGGGCACGGCATATGGAGAGACCCAAGGTTCAGCGCTTTACTGGAAATACGATTTGGAAATCGAAGTAGACGGTAGCACTTATGAAGTAGTGCTTGATGATTGGATGTTCTTGATGGACGACAAACGCCTGTTCAACAAAACCGAGATGTCTAAGTTCGGCTTTAAAGTCGGTGAAGTGATTTTGTATATCGAGAAACTTTAATTAACTGTCGTCTCTGATTCTCAGCTCCATCAGCGATAACCTTTACCCCAAAAGACAATCTCAGCCCGCCTTTTAATATCAGCCCGTAAACAATCTCTACCCACAATGCAATCTCAACCCACAACAGAAAATTGTGGGTTGTTCTGTTTAATCCCTCGAATAGCATACCTGTATGCTCAAGCCTTTGTGCTAAGATGCGCCACCAGCATACAAATGGGCTAAACTCAGTTGAGCGAACGTGACACACAGTTCCACCAATTATGAGCACTTCCCCATTGTTTCGCTAAGCGTAGATCCCCTACCATGAATAATTGAAAAGGCTTTAAAGCATGAGCAAGTTGACCTCAGCGGAGCGTAAAGCTCGCGACAATGAACGTTTCTCACAACGTGTAAACGACCGCAGAGAAAAAGGCGAAGACGTAGTTGCTTACGCACTGACTAACAAGAAAGCTGTAAAATTCCTGACTAAGTCGGAAAAGAAACGCTTCAATGAAGCAAAAGTCATTCGCCAAGAAGAACAGCGAGTGAAAGATCAAGAAGAGCTCAACAGAATCGAAGACTCATTCACGACCAAACAGTTCGACGACGAGTAATCTGATTTTCAAAAGCGCTGGCCCTATGCCGGCGTTTTTACTTTTTAGTACTCCTTCTTTTTTCCTTCCTGGCTTACATCACTTTCTCAAACCTCAATTCTATCGAGCAATCTTAGTCATGAGCCTCAGCATCTTGGTCTTAGATCTCAGAAAACAAGCTTTCAAAGCCTTACTATCTCGATTCAATTCAACAATCCCGAGTCCCCATGATTTTAATCACCGGATCAAGCAGCGGTTTAGGCGCAGCTTTAGCTAAGCAATATGCGAACGCATCAAACAGCCGTCAGCGCTTAATGATCACTGGCCGCAGCTCACAGCGTTTAGCTGAATTAGCGAAAAACCTGCCAGCAGATACCGTTAGCCAAACCTGTGATCTATGTGACCCGCACTCCGTGAGCGAACTGCTTGATGCCTTGCCAGAAACACCAAAACTGGTGGTTCACAGCGCTGGCAGTGGATACTTCGGTAAGATAGAACAGCAAGATCCAGCGGCGATCAGTGACATGCTAAAAAACAATATCGAGTCCTCGATATTTCTGATTCGCGAGCTTGTTCAGCGTTACAAAGATCAACCCGTCACCATTGCGGTCGTGATGTCGACCGCAGCTCAAGGCGCTAAAGCAGAAGAGTCCACCTACTGCGCAGCAAAATGGGCAGTAAAAGGCTTTATCGAATCGGTAAGGTTGGAGCTCAAAGGTCACCCGATGAAAATTGTTGCGGTTTATCCCGGCGGAATGGCGACAGAGTTTTGGGGAACCAGCGGCAAAGCAATGGATACTTCAAGCTTTATGACAGCTCAAGAAGCCGCTCAAATGCTGCAACAGGCGTTAACCAGCACTGAGCATGGATTTGTATCAGATATCACGATAAACCGCGGTTAACGGTCAAAGAGAGCGTCGAACAGGTAAACAGAGCTATTCGAGCTAATTATTTGTGAGGGTGAGCATGAAAGTGTGCGACAATGCTCGGCGTAAATTCATATTCAAGGTTTATTATGAAACTTCTAGTTCGTAACCTATCGCGCTCTACTGCTGAGCAAGACATCCGTGTTCTATTTTCTGAGTTCGGCTCAGTAAAAGAGTGCAGCCTAGTTTTAGACCAAGAAACTGGCGAATCTAAAGGCTTTGCATTTGTTGAAATGCCAGAGCACGAAGAAGCGAAAGCGGCACTAAACAAGCTGAACATGTCAAAGCTTGGCAGCAACACGATTCGTGTAAAAGTCGCTAACTCTTAATCGAGTAAACGCTTTATAAGCCACATGGCTTAGCTTAACAGCAGCACAAGCACAGATGATAAAGCCCGTAACGATATTGCGCTGAAAAAGCATAATATCGTTACGGGCTTTTTGCTGCTCGCGATTCTCTTTTCACAACCAACCTATTCACTTATAGTTTGCGCTTACAACCCTTCATGCTCATCAATCGCACGCCTTGCTTCTGCCATTGAACATCCTGATTCCATCACTAACTGCGCAACCGTCATCGAGGGCGTAGCGGCTAACAACGATGCCAAACACACCACAGGCTTAGGCAGTACTTTGTCTATTGCAGTTGCTATCCAATCGTCTTTTTCATGAGTTAACATGGTTTTAAATTCAATGAGTTGATGATCTTGAGCCACCAACAGCCAGTTGCGTGAACGTCGAACTCGCTTCAACTGGCATCCACACTCAGTCGCATTCGCCATCACTTGGCTTTTATCACTCACACGATGTACAAAACTATTCAGTGGGACACTAAACATAACTCTCTGCCAACCAATCTCTACCAATCATTCAAGTGCTCTCGAACTACCACTCAACACTTCAATTCCATCTCAATAAAATCATGCTTAGAATTACACAGACACAAAAAAACCGCCAGTGATGCGCGAAGCAGCCTCGCGGTTTTTCGTACTTTACAGCCTAATGATCAGCATCAGCGGCTAAGCATTTTCAATTCAACATGGATAATCAGCAGCAGCTTTTTGAATCGCCTTTATCGCAGCAGTTTGAACTATCCTGACTTCCTCGCTCAAAACCCTCAATCGCATCAGCCAACGCAGTAAATGATTGCTCAATATTGTCACGCGAGGTGGCGATGTTCATTCGCATAAAATGATAACTCTCAGCGCCAAACCAACCGCCCGGCGTTAACCCCATTTTAGCTTGTTCAAACACCACACTTTTCAATTCATCTTCCGAAAAGCCTAAGCCTGAAAAATCAAACCACACTTGGTAAGTGCCTTGCGGTTGGAAGACTTTTAACTGAGGAATTCGCTGCTCTGCAAATTCGGTAATCCACTTAACTGTGCCTTGCAGATACGCCAACATACCATCTAACCACTCTTCACCCTTTTCGAAGGCAGCAATCGTCGCAAACGTCGTCAAGGCATTACCATGGTCAAGATACATCGCCGCGACATTGGTTTTGAACGCTTCAAATAGCTCATTGTTGTTGGTGTACACATAGCCGTTTGAGATGCTGTGCATGCCGAAGGTTTTCGCCGGAGAGCCAATCAAGGTGATGACCTTGTCGTAATCAAAGCTGGTCAAGCTCGTGAAAGCGTGACCTTCAAAGATAATGTCTGAGTGGATTTCATCGCTGATGATCAGCACATCATGGCGCTTGGCAATCTCGATGACGTGTTCAATTTCTTGCTGCGTCCACACACGACCCGTTGGGTTGTGCGGGTTGCAGAAAATCATCGTTTTTACTTTGTGTTCGATTATCTGCTGTTCCATACCATCGAAATCAATGCGGTAACCTTGCTCATCATTAATCAGTGGGCTGTTCACCATCTGACGATTAGCCTTGTTCACCAAGTTAGAAAACTGGTGATACGCTGGCGTATGGATTAGCACACCATCACCTTCATTGGTGAACTGGCGCAGTAACAACGCAATACCAGAAAGCACACCCGGCACCTGAACGAACTTATCAGCAGATAGGTTCAAACCATGACGCTTTGAATACCATTGCGACAGCGCTTCAAACACCGCTTGCTCATGAAATTCATAAGAGTACACACCACGTTCAACCAAACGATTCAGCTCTTGAGTGATCGGCTCTGCCACCTGAAAATCCATATCAGCCACCCAATATGGGAAGACATCAGTGGTGTTGTAGATACCTTGTAGCATCTGCGGTTTACTTTTAATAAACGCATTTTCGCCGTAGTTAGATGCACTGTTAAAGCTGGTCATATAGATTTCCCAAAGTTTACATTCGATAATTTGTAATCAAACCGATCACACTCATATTAGTAAGACGTTTTCTTTTTTGAAAAAGACGAAAAATGCACAAAAAAACGTCATTAAAAACACGATTTATATCTTAAAGTGAGTGGGCGTTTGCTGATCGCCCCTAAGAATCTCTATAAAGGCTCTGATTTTCTTCAAGTTATACATATCGCGGTGCACCAAAGCCCAAACAGGCATCGGCCAAACCAAACTGGAAGAAACTGAGATCAAATCCTCATCTCTCTCCACAAACTCCCTAGGCATAACCGCAATACCACACCCCGACTCCAAAGCTCGTGCGGCTACCTGAACACTCGAACACAGAAATACAACCTGCGTTTCTGGAACCGTGTCGTAGATCCATTCATTCCACAGCAGATGTTGCGGCCTCTCTTTCATGGCAATAAAACGATGCTGCTGCCAGTTATTGTCTTGCGGTAATCCATACTGATCGATATAGCTTTTGTGCGCGCACAACACCATCTCCACACTGGCGATTGGGAACACGATATTGTCTGGCGTCGTAGGTTTATCGCCACTACGAATCGCAATATCCGCCTCACCATATTCAAGATTAAACTTCCTCAAATCACCAATAAAATCAACACGCATATTGGGATAACAACGCTGATATTGTTGGATAACAGGCATCAGCATACTTGCCATATCGTTTATTGCAGTAACAGTTAACGTGCCAGAAAGTGCCTGTTCTTTACTTTTGATTTGTGCGCCCAGTTGCGAAAAGTGATTCTCTGTCACCTCACCTAAGCGCATGATCTCTAGCCCGGCTTCGGTCGGTAAATAACCTTTGTCATTTCGTTGGAACAACAACACACCAAGCTCAGCTTCGAGAGTGTCGATATGCCTCATCACGGTTGAACGGTGCACGCCCATTTCTTGAGCGGTCGCACTCAGTGTTTGGTGTTGAGCTAGCTTATAGGCTGTTCTTATCTCATTCCACTTATCCATTTTCTCGCCTTTTCAATTATCTGCCTCTCGAAGTTGTACGTTGCAAAAATGCACACCTCCGTTTTATTTTCGCTCATTTATTACAAATATGAAACGCACTAAGCTATTTCCCCTAAGTGGCTTCTGTGGTCGACAAACGACCTGCTGCAAAAAAGACAAAGTATGAATAAAGGGCAAAATATGAAAAAGGTAGACGTACTCATTATTGGTGGTGGTTTCGCAGGCGTAGCAGCCGCGCAAGAGCTTGAGAAAAAAGGCGTGAGCACGTTATTGGTTGATAAAAAAGACTACTTTGAAGTGACCTACGCGACTCTTCGTAATGCTGCTGCACCAACGGTGACCAAAGACGATGCTAGAAAGCCCTACCAATCTTTCTTGAAAGGCGCTTTTCTTCAAAGTGGTGTCAGCGAATTAACACGTAACCAAGCCACATTGGATAATGGAACTACCATTGACTTTAAGATGGCGATCATTGCTTCAGGTACTCGCTACCCGAGCATGCCAATCGCGAAATCGAGCTCGGCGTTCAACCTAACCGATCGCAGCAACGAACTATTACAGCACAATCAAAACATCCAAAATGCAGAGAACATATTAATCATTGGTGGCGGGGTCGTGGGAGTGGAACTGGCAGGAGAAATCGCACACGCCTTCCCTAGAAAAAAATTGGTTCTCGCACATAGAGGTGAAGCATTGCTTGATGGCTTCAAGAGCAAAACTAGAAGAGTCGCATTTCAGCAATTAACAGCACTAGGCGTCGAAGTAGAGTTTAACACGGGTTACCAAAACATCTCGGGAAGCTATATCGACCAACGAAGCGGTAAAACGGCAACCGCAGACATCGTATTCGAGGCGGTTGGCACCTTACCCAATAGTGAGTTCCTGCAAGCTCAGTTACCACACGTGTTAAATAACAAAGGCTTCGTCAAAGTGAATAGCCAGCTAGAGGTGTCAGGAGAAGACAACCTATACGCACTCGGTGATGTCGCCGATGTGGGCGAAGCAAAGCTGGGGTATCTTGCTCAGCAACAAGGGGAGTACCTCGCTCGCCTGATCAGCAACAAGCTAAAGAGCAAATCGACAAAAGGTTACAAGCGAAATCCATTAATGGCACTGATTCCAACAGGGCCAAAAAGCGGCGTTGCCGAGATGCCTTTTGCTGTTACAACCTTTAAACCTTTGCTCAATATGAAGCAAAAGGATTTGTTCATTAATAAGGTTTACAGTGCCTTTGAAAGCTAAGCGCGTACTGCCAATTGGTTTTGATAACGTTACGCATGCTTAATGACGCTACTTATGATGGGGTAGCGTTGCTTAGGCTTTAGCCTCTACCACAATTTCTGTTTTTACCGAGTTGGCGATAAAGCAGTTTTTGTGCGCCAAATGATGCAGTTTGTCGAGTTGTTTGGCGGTTGGTATCTTAGATCCTGAGAACACAATGTCAGGTCGCAGAGTCACCTTAGTGACCGATGAGCGGCCTGATTCATCTTCCTCAAGCACACCAACTGCATCATCCACATAAGAGTCGATTACATACTTCTGCTTTGCAGCAATGCCCAAAAACGTCAGCATATGGCAGCTAGACAGTGCCGCAATAAAGGCTTCTTCTGGATCAACGTTGGCCTCAACTGAAAACGGCAGTGGCACAACATGAGGTGACGATGAGGCAGGCACAGTGACACCACCATCGAACTCCCACGTATGACCACGACTGTATTGGTTGTCACTAAAGGCTTCATCGTCACCACGAGCCCAACGAATCACCGCACTATATTCAGACATAATCCCTTCCTCTATCCATTAGTTATCAAATAATTGGTTCTCAAACGACGAGTTATTTAGCGATCAGCAGGGTGATTGACACCATCGTTAGTCACCACATCGCCGATATCAAAAGGGTTGACCCCTTCCAAACAACCGATGTTAAAACCGTATTCATTGGGGCTTGAACGGCGTTGATGATGCGTATAGATACCGCAGTTTGAGCAGAAATAATGCTTCGCGGTATTGGTATTAAATTGATAAAGCTTGAGATGCTCTGCACCTTTGAGGATCTTGATACCATCCAAAGCCACAGAGCCCACAATCGCCCCTCTACGACGGCAGATAGAACAGTCACAACGGCGCGGCTTTTCTATTCCGTTAGGTAGGCAGAGCTCCAATTCGACAGCACCACAGTGGCAGGTTGCCTTGTGAAAAAGTTGGATAACCGTGTTACCGACGACTTTCATTTCTCTCTCCAATCACGTCCTTGTACTGCGCGCATCATAACCAGTTCAATGAACTCTGTCCTTAAGCTGACGTTGAGTTCGAGAGATCCATCATGGGTTAAGAGAGGAGCCTCGGAATGGCGTGGAGAGTTTGAGGCAAGTTAAACACCCACGTCATTCCATATTGAAAAACGGAACCAAGTTACATAAAGAAAATTCCGAGATAAGTGATAACAACGACACCCAGAATCAGTCCAGAGAGCGTCTTACTAATTATTGGCAATTGAATAAAGCGGCTTAATCGATTTGATACAGCAAAGTCCTTCCCTCCCCAATCTAAACGCTTAAAATCGAAACATAAGCTGAGAAACAGAAGGTGGCAGGCTGTCACGATACGAGCATGGAAAAAATCCTCCGCACCCATCGCTATCATAAAGGATGCAATATGGCAGATAGCGAGAGTAAGTTTCGGCAAAACTGAGCGATACTCCACCAACAGCAATTGAATTAACCAAAAGCCATAAATCACTTTTAATTGCCAAGGAACCACTTCACCAAATAAGAGAATCTTGCCCTCTCCTAACAGCAAGGTTTGTTCACCCGTATATACCCAATACGCAATTGTAGCCGCGAGCACCATTGAGATAAACATCGACTGGTAGGCCTGTTTGTTGAGTTGCACCAATACAAAACCAACAGACTGGAGGACAAAAAACACGACCAAACCTTTATCGACATACTCGACACTCACCCACTGACTCACCGCCATAAAACACAGTAGGTTAAACCCCATTTCGAGACCAAGGATTCGCTTTATCTCACTGGAGTTTTCGACTGGTTTTGTCAACGGCCAGAACAACACAGGCAAAACTAAAGTCAGAGCTAGTGCAAGCCAAATCGAGCTTTGCACAAGTAGATAGAAGCCAGTGCCGTACACTAGGCAAATAAGTAAAAATAGCCCGGATGATAAAGGAGAATAGACACTTGATTTCATCGACGCTCCTCGCGCTCAGAAGAGACACGCTCAACCAAATCTGCAGCACATAGATTGGCAGTTTCAATGCATCGTTCCAGCGTAACGGGGACTCGCCAAGTTTGTCTTGGATCAGACAGATACTCACCGCTAAAAAAGACGTTAGAAAAGTTATTCATCGTTGTTGATAGCGAATTCTGAGCTGTTGGCTGAGTTAATGCGTGTTGCAGAACCCAATAACGGGATTGCCCACGCTCATTGGTCACCACATCACCACAAAAGTAATCGGAATATAAGGTTTCCAATTCTTGAGGTGTCACCATTTTCGCACCAAGGCCAACTCTGAAACCTTGATAAGCAGAATGGTCAAGTAAATCTAATTGCCCAAAAAGCTGGAACAGTAATTCATCTTTTATCTGCTTCTCTGTACAAGACAACATCGGCTTTTGGTAAAGGAGACCGAGCGCCTTATCGAGATCAGTCGCTGTTACCGATAGACATGTCATCTCTCCTTCAGACGTACTTCGAGTCGTCACGTGATAACTCAATCCCCAAGGAGAATCGAGAACTAATCCCACCGTCCTATTCTTCAATATCGAAGGGACTTGAGAGAAATAGAACTGAAACCCGTGGCTCAGTACATATTCATAATTTAATACTGAACTGATCTCTGAGAATAAAGATTTGATAACGTGAGCGGGAAGCGCGAAGACGTAATAATCAGCTAAGACACGACAATCATTATGTAGCAGCACACTATCAATCCGAGTTCGTTTTTTATTGGGATAAATGGCTTTGGCTTTGTAGCCTAAGTGAAATTGAACGCCTTGCATTTTAAGATGGTGAGTCAACGGATTAATAAGCGCATCACTAATCGGTTCTTTCATTCCCAAACTGTACGCGTCGGGAGCAGAGGCATGCAGTTCTCCATCTTTATTGTTGAGCAAATCCAAAATTGCCAACGCTGGCGTATCATCCGTTGCTCCAATCCAACCTAATAAGACCGAACGAAGGAAGCCAGCAAGTCCAGGCCTAGACTCATAAGAAAAAAACTCACTAACAGGAACCCCAAGCAGTTCCTCCATCGAATACGGTTTCTGTAACCTTTGCTTAAACCAAAGCGTGTCCTTTATGGGAACTTGAGCATAAAGCATTGAATACGCAGACTTTGCGTCGTCCCATAGCTTTTCAAAGCGGGAAAAATACCCGCGTTGAAACTGTATCGTCTTATTTTTTTGCGCCCAAGAAAACTGAACCATATTCTGGGGATACAGTGAATCTAAACAATTACCAGACTCACGAGGAACCTCTTTAAGGAAATTTATCAAGTTGTAGTTTTTGGCGAAAAACTGTCGATGAGTAAGCTCATGAACCAAGCCTCCCTCATCCACCGTTCCAACACATTTTCCTCCGGTGTAGAGCTCCTTATCGTAAACAGCCACATCGAAGCCTTGTTTTACACAATTATGAGCCACTGCTAAGCCAGAAATCCCAGCACCGAAAATGGCAACTTGGGGCCGCGTAGGGCCGGTGCTAACACCGACCTCACTTTCACTCTCATTGACATAATGACAGGTCATGTTTTCTCCTTAAACTATCGGTTCAAGATGACATGATTCGCGAGCTCTAAACGATATAGGTCGTGATTCGGAAGCTGATTTAATACCGGGTTGATGTCTAATTCAAACGGACTATTAGCCAGTGAACGACACATAATTAGGTCATCCCCAACAATCATCACTTTCGGTGTCGCACCCTCCCAGACAAGTTGTGCCGATAGGTTTAGATCACTGATATTAATTCCACAATCGTAAGTGCGAGAATGCAAAATACCATTTTCTATTTCGTACCCACCCACTAACGCGATTGGATGCTGAACGGTAGGAAAGACTATCGACTCATTCACCTCAGTAGCTTGTTGAGTTGGGAAAGTTATAGCGTCTTCGGCGTGAACAAAAGAAGCAGCAAGAAGGGTCACGAAGCCAAGAACGTTTTTCATTATATTTCTCCATTATTATATTTATTAGCGGGAATGTTCCCAAATGAGAATCTATCTCAAATTCAATGTCACAACTATTGGCTTATGTATTTTAATTCTGTGAGAGATACACCATTGATAGGAAAGGCGCCGATAAAGAAAAAACTGATAAATATTAGATGGTTAAATAGATAAAAAAGACAACAAATGACCCATTAGGTAGAAAAAGAGCTCTACGAGAGTTTCTTTGACGTCGTGATTTATTCAGGCTCTGGACGAGGAAATTAATAAACCTGAATAATTACATGAGCTTTAAATCATAAAAAACTCAAATGACAACTCAAAGGCTTCCTTACTAACACATTGATTATTAAGATTTTATAAAACAGGACAATCTCTCACCTAAACTTGCGAGAAGACAGCTTGATCTTTCCTTCCGACCTCTATTTTTAACGACAAAAGGGGATTACATAGGAGGATATATTTCAATATGGATGAAGTACGAACGTGTGACGAACAGAGAGGAATGGTGTCATCTTGGATGAAGAGGTCTTTTCACTGACAGACCTCTCATCATAAACATTTGCCGCCAGACAAAGCTGGCCAGCATTGGGGCTTCACTATCGATAAATTAACAATAATTGTTCTCAGCCTGACCTCTCGACCAAACCAGTGAAGTTCTCAAGAAGATAATCTAAGAAGAGTCGAATACGTTTCGGCTGATATTTCTTGCTGATATACACCACATTCAAGTCGGCGCTCGATACTGAAGTCGAGGTGTTGAAGTTCTTCATGTAACCATTAAGTAGCGTCACAAGGCGTTGGTTATTGATGTCATCTTGCACATCGAGTACCGACTTCAACGCAATCCCTTCTCCTTGCAATGCCCAGTATCGAATCACTTCGCCATCATCTGAAAATCGCTTCGGCACAACCGTCACAGCCTTCTTCATGTCATGATCTTGAAAGTGCCATGTCTTGAGCTCTTCATTGCTACGCAGCATAGCCAAACAGTCATGTTCAACCAAATCTTGTGGCTTGATCGGCGTACCGTGTTTGGCAAGATATTCTGGTGAAGCGCACAGCACTCGTCGGCTTGGTGATAAACGTCTAGAGATCAAACTACTATCAACCAATTCGCCGTAGCGAATCACGATGTCCATGCCTGATTCGGCGATATTCGATAGGTTGTCATTCAAATACAAGTAGGGAATAACGTCTGGATACTGCTGACAAAATTCCGACAGAATAGGAAGGATGTACTGCTTTCCGATGTCTTTAGGTGCTGCAATCTTTAGTGGGCCTTTAACCTCTTTGACGCCATTTTGAATCAGGTTTTCAGCCTCGCTAACGTTATCCAATATCTCCAGACACGCCTTGTGATACAGCTCCCCAGAGTCAGTTAAAGACACATGTCTTGTGCTTCGGTTCAGCAGCTTCACACCATAACGCTCTTCCAGTGCCTGAAGCCTTGCTGTCATGGTCGCAGGAGAAAGCCCTAACTCTCGCCCCGCCGCTGCTAACCCGTGATGCTTAACAATGCTCACGAACATCGCCATATCTGAAAACTTGTCCATCAACCTCTCCTACTATTCAGCTAATCCGAATAATGATTTTATATTTTAACCAATTATCAAATTTAGTCGAATAAATATAATGGCAACCATCAGCAGAACACGCAGGAATTCAGAACATGAACAACGAACTTACAAACCAAGAAAAGCACACATTCGTCATCATTGGTGGAACATCAGGTATCGGCAAAGCATTAGCAATGCAATTAAGAAACGAAGACAACACAGTACACATTGCCAGCCGACACACCGGCGTTGATATCAGCAATGAGAAATCGGTTTGTGAATACTTCGAATCGATCGGTGCATTTGATCACTTGGTGATAACCGCGGGTTCATACGCTCCCGCAGGAAAAGTGACAGACGTTGCTATCGCAGACGCAAAAGCAGCATTTGATACCAAGTTTTGGGGAAGCTTAAACGTAGCCAAGCACGCCGCACGTTACATGACTCCAAACGGCTCAATCACTCTAACCACGGGCATGCTGTCACGCAAAGTGGTTGCTGGTACTTACGTAAAAACCGCGATTAATGCCGCGCTAGAGAGCGTAACTAAAGTGCTTGCCAAAGAGCTATCACCGATTCGAGTCAACGCCGTCAGCCCCGGCCTTACCATGACTGAAGCCTACAAAAATATGGATGACTCAGCTCGTTCAACCATGTACGACAACGCGAAAAACAACCTACCAGCAGGCAAAGTCGGAGAGGCTAAAGATATCGCAATGGGTTATCTATTCGCGATTAATAACCCATACGTAACGGGGTCAATCATCGACATCGATGGCGGTGCTCTACTCGGCTAACACTTCGCAAAGAAGCAAAGAACAATCGTTAGGGCGTGTATCTAAACGTCCTAACAAACAAGAATTAACACAGGTACTTCACTATGAAACCAGAAGCGATCCATAAAGAAAAGATCCCATTCCAAGTTTGGATACTGACACTCGCAGCTTTTGCCATCGGCACCGCTGAGTTTGTTATTGCAGGCATCCTTCCACAAATTGCCACATCCCTTTCGATCACCGAAGGTCAAGCCGGATACCTAATCAGTGCTTACGCATTAGCTATCGTTATTGGTGGCCCGATCTTAACCATCTACCTCGCACGTTTTAACAAGAAGATGGTACTGATTGGCTTAATGGCTTTGTTCATCATCGGCAATATCTTGTCAGCCTTAGCTCCTAGCTACCCACTTCTACTTGCAAGCCGCGTTATCGCAGGCTTAGTGCAAGGTCCTTTCTATGGCATAGGTGCCGTTGTCGCGACCAATTTAGTGTCTGAGAAAATGGCAGGTCGTGCTGTTGGTCAGATGTTCGCTGGCTTAACGCTCGCTAACGTTCTTGGGGTTCCTGCAGGAACTTGGGTGAGCTTACAATTCGGTTGGCACACCACTTTCTTTACCGTGGCAGCACTTGGCACCATCGCCATGATTTCAATCTTAACGTCAATAAAATCTTCAGGCCACAGCGAAGCAAAAGACATCAAAACTCAGCTGTTGGCTTTCAAAAATCCAATGCTTCTCATCAGCTTGGCGATCACCGCTTTTGCTTGGTCTGGCTTCATGACGCTTTACGGCTACCTTGCGCCTATCGCTATGCACATCACGGGTTACGGTCAAGAATCAGTAACTTGGATCTTAGTGATTGTTGGTGTCGGCTTAATCATCGGTAACACCTTGGGCGGACGCTCTTCTGACAAAGATTTAGGCAAAGCATCGATGTTTTGGGCTATCGCGATGATCGTTTCATTGGTAGTGGTTGGCCTTGTTGTCGACAACAAAATCCTATTCGTTGCAGCTGCATTTGTCTTTGGTATTGCATCATTTGCGAACGTTCCTGCTATGCAGCTTCGAGTAATGAACCACGGTGGCGAAGGCCAAGAGCTAGCAGCAACCGCGAATATCTCAGCGTTTAACTTGGCCAATGCCTTCGGTGGCTTCCTAGGCGGCATGGTACTCGACAGCCAACTAGGCGCAGGAATGATTCCATTCACAGCCGTTGTTGTCCCAGTGATTGGTTTGTTGCTTATTGCAAAAGCCAACCGAGCTGAAAAGCCACAAAACGACTCTATCTTCAGCCCTGCGGAATCGAAATAGTGACCACCGCACGCTAAATCAATCAATACATGACCGACACAAGGTAAATACCATGAGCAAATTATTCAAAACAGCAGAACTCAAAGATCTAGAACTACAAAACCGTGTGGTTATGGCGCCCATGACACGCGCTCGTACAAGCCAACCTGGAAACGTGCCAAATGAAATGATGGCAACTTACTACCAACAACGTGCCAGTGCAGGACTAATCATCACTGAAGCGACACAAATCTCAGATGACTCTCAAGGGTACTCATTCACACCCGGCGTTTACACAAGCGAACAAGTGAAAGGCTGGCAAGGTGTTACCTCTGCTGCTAAAGAACAAGGCGCAGCGATATTCTGCCAACTATGGCATGTGGGTCGCGTATCACACCCTACCTTTCAAAAAGGTGAACTGCCAATCGCGCCTTCGGCACTGGCTCCGGTAGAAACTCAAGTTTGGATCTCTGATGAGAATGGAAACGGAAACATGGTGGATTGCATTCAACCAAGAGAAATGACCCAAACCGATATCGATCGTGTGGTTCAAGATTTTGCTGAATCAGCAAAAAAAGCGGTCGAGGCAGGGTTCAATGGCGTGGAAATCCATGGCGGCAATGGTTACCTGATTGACCAGTTCCTAAGAACCAACTCAAACAAGCGCACCGACAACTACGGCGGTAGCCGCGAGAACCGACTTCGCTTTCTAATCGAAGTGGTGGATGCAGTCATTGATGCGATTGGTGCCGATAAAGTGGGTGTACGTTTAGCCCCGTTCATCACCTTCAAAGACATGAACTGCCCAGACATTGTGCCAACGATTCTAGAGGCATCAAAGGCGCTGCAAGCACGTGATATCGCTTACTTGCATCTATCAGAAGCCGATTGGGATGATGCGCCTGTGATACCTGAAAGCTTCCGTGTAGAGCTAAGAGAACTATTCTCTAACACAATCATCGTCGCTGGCAGCTACACACCAGAACGCGCCGAAGAAGTGTTAAGCAAAGGCTACGCTGACCTTGTCGCATTTGGTCGCCCATTTGTAGCTAACCCAGATCTCGTATCACGCCTACAAAACGGCAGTGAACTATCCGATCTTGATGGCGCCACTCTGTTCGGCGGCAACGAAAAAGGCTACATCGATTATCCAGCGTTGTAGTGGATTTTGAAGTACTAACAATGCCTTAAGTTTTCCTTCAGGCAAAAGAAAGGCTCGCGTGACTAGTGCGAGCCTTATGCAGTTTAGGGGGTAAACCACAATCTGATATTAATTAGGGGTAATTATTTAACTTATGAGCCAGTATGCACCTGTGCGCATTGATATTCTATTTTTAAATGATTCACAGCCATTAATCAATCGATAAAAGTTAGCGTTTGGTCAATTTAAACCACATTAGTTACAGTGATTTAGTGAACAGCGTCTAGAAAAACACCACAAACCCCAGATAAATCAGGTTTATAGACTTCTCATTTGCCAATAACCCTCACCATTGGTTGCGAGCTGACTGTGTAAATAATCAAGCGTATCAGCAACCTGTCCGGCAATGCCTTGGGGTGGATTGAACAACAGTAAACCACTGCCGATCAGGCGATCATCACCCTTGGGATCTCTTAGTCGCAATTCAGATTTAATTGGACTTGGCAGCAAACCATCTTTCACCGCTGTCACGCAGTGGTTCAGAATCAGTGCGCTCTTGTCATCCGTGTAAAGCGGGTACCAAATCAAGGCAGATACCTTCTCAGATTGTTGATACGCCTTAACCAAGGCATCAATCACCGCAAGATATTCAGAATCGGTTTCATAGGGTGGGTCGATAACGATCAGGTGATGATTATCGTGCTTAGCTACATCATCAGGCAGCGCTTTAAGCCCATCGCCTGCGGTGATTGTTAGCTTGCTTGAAACATCAAGATCGCGTTGCAGCTTCTCAATGTTGGTTTGTAATAGGTCGGCTTCGTCTTGCTGAATGTCTGAAAAATAGAAGCTGTCTTGGCTGCGGCCTTGTTGATATGCGATGGCAGCAGAACCGGGATACAAAGAGATAAGCCGATTCGGGTTGTAGTATTCCAGTACCGACATAAAAGAAGCGAATGACTCTGGAAGGTAAGCCTTATTTTGCCAAAGATACCCGACCCCTTCAGCAAACTCGCCCGCGTGATTGCTTGGTGCTGTGGTGAGGTCGTAACATCCGGTACCTGAGTGCGTGTCGATAACATTGAGGCGTGAGTGTTGCTGCATTAATGATTTAACCAGTGCACTTAAAACTGGATGCTTGAGTGCATCCCCATGGTCGCCTACATGACATTGATGTCGATATTCCATTCCTTTGCCTCATTTTTACTGACGTCATCTAAACATACTTCATATCACACGCTGTTGCCTATTCAATCCATCGTTTTTTGAAATAGCTTCTCTTTTCGCTAACTGTCTGACTCTTATAAAAAATAAAGCCCCTCGTTTTGTTATAAACGAAAGGCTTTATTGACGTTATTTACTAAGTCGTCCTGTGAACGAATAGATAACCTAAGGGTACTCACCCTCAACTTCTACTGGCGCTTTCACTTGGTAGTGACAAGGCTGTAGGCCAAGTAACTTAGGCAGTGTGATGCCGACAGAAACTGAAGACCACGTACCGCTGACAATGCCGACAACCAGTGCAATAGCAAAACCTTGCAGCGCAGCGCCACCAAGTAGCCAAAGCGCAGAGACGGTAATTAGAGTTGTTCCTGAAGTCACCATGGTGCGTGAGAAGGTCGCTTTAACCGATTCGTTAAGCAGGTTATCCGTATCGCCGTTTGGATTACCACGCAGCATTTCACGCACACGGTCAGCAATGATGATCGAGTCATTCAATGAATAACCGAGAATCGCTAGCACGGCCGCTAATACAGTCAGGTTGAACTCAAACTGAGTAAAAGCGAACAAACCTAAGATAAGCGTCACGTCATAGATGATCGCGGCAAGAGCACCCAACGCCAAACGCCATTCAAATCGTACACTCAGGTAAAGCATGATCATTAGGAAACACACCAATACCGCCAAGCCACCTTGGTCTACCATGTCTTGACCCACTTGAGGGCCAACTACACTGCTGTTAAGCACTTTTACTTGATCACTCACCGATGACAAAGCATCCACTAGGTTTGGCTGTGGCGCGTCTGTCAGTTGGCTGTAACGAATCGTCCAGCGATCTTGCTCTGCCATACCAACCACTTGAACGTCTTGTTGGAAAGCCGTATCAAGTTTTGTTTTTAATGCATCTTTGGTGACTTGATCAGAGAGCTGAACCTCGGCAACCACACCGCCAGTAAAGTCCAAGCCCCAGTTAAAACCTTTCACCGCCACCAGCATCACAGAGCTCATGAACAGCACAATAGAAATCACAGACATCACCTTACGAAGGCGAGTCATATTGCTATTTGAAAAATAGCGGTCTGAAATAGTCATATTCGAAATACTCATGCTTAAATTCTTACATCGTGGCGTTGGTCACGCCCCCAAACCAAATTGATGATCGCTCGTGAAGCAAAAATGCCCGTGAACATACTGGTTAGAAGGCCTAAGCCCAGTGTCAGAGCGAAGCCCTGAATCGGTCCATTACCAATGGTATATAGAGCCACAGCAACGATCATGGTGGTGACGTTAGCATCGAAAATAGAAGAGAACGCACTGTCAAAACCACGGTCGATGGAGCTAGCAAAGCTGCGGCCTTCTTTCATCTTGTCTCGAATACGTTCGAAGATAAGCACGTTAGTATCCACCGCCATACCGACGGTCAGTACCAAGCCTGCAATACCTGGCAGAGTTAAGACTGCACCCGGTAGCAAGGCAATCAAACCAAACAATGTGGTCATGTTGACGATCAACGCGCCGTTCGCAACCCAACCAAGGCGGCGATACCATAGCGCCATAAACGTTAAAGTCAGACCAAGGCCAAGCGCCAGAGCAGCAAAGCCGTTAGTTACGTTTTCCGCACCCAAAGACGGACCAATGGTACGTTCTTCAATGATGGTCACTGGCGCAGTCAGTGAACCCGCACGCAGTAGTAACGCAAGCTCTTGCGCTTCAGCCAAGCTGCCAGCACCCGTAATTCTGAAGCGGCTACCCAGTTGAGACTGGATGTTTGCCACACTGATCACTTCACTGTCTTGCTTGCTGTTGCCCGCTCTATCGCGACTGTACTCGCTGTACACAGTTGCCATTGGCTTACCGATGTTATGACGTGAGAACTCAGACATTTTCTTACCACCAGAAGAATCTAGGGTAATGTTTACTTCTGCGCTGCCCATCTCACCAATGCCACTACGAGCATCGATAATATGTTCACCGCTCAGAACTGCTTTGCGAGCGACAACGACACGGTTGCCATCTGTATCTTTTAGCGTTTGAGTATTGCGCGTTGCATTGTCGTACACCGAATAGAACGCTAATGAAGCCGTAGCACCAATCACGTCTTTCGCAGCTGCAGGGTCTTGAACACCCGGCAATTCGATGCGGATACGGCTTTCACCTTGACGTTGAATCGATGCTTCAGTGATGCCTAATTCTTCAATACGGCTGCGCATGATTTGCAGGTTTTGTTGAACGGTTAGGTTGCGTAGCGTTCTTTGCTCTTCTTCAGATTGAGTTAACGTCAGTGACTTATCTGAACGATCACGTAGCCAATGTGGGAACTCTTCACGAATCAGCTTTTGTGCTTTTTCGAAATCGGCGTCGGTACGGAAATCAAACTGAACCTGGTCGTTGACCACTTTACCGCGTGCATAACGCACCTGACTGGTCACCTCGTCGACCATCGCTTGAGCTTGTGCGTGGTAAACCGGTTCCATGTCCACTTCTAATAAGAACTGCACACCACCACGTAAATCAAGACCTAACTGAATCGGTGCAAAGCCCATGTCAGTCAGCCATTTAGGTGCTGCTGGCTCCATAGCAAGCGCAACCGTCGCGTTGTCGAGGAAGCGCTCATTAAGTACTTCTTTGGCTTTCGCTTGTTGCTCTGCGTCTTCTAAGATCACCACTAAACGTTTGTCTTTTTGAAAGGCTGATTTGGCTTGAATGCCTTCGCTAGCAAGATATTGCGTGACTTGAGTGGCGTCGATCGTCTGCTCAGAGCGGTTACTGATTTGAACCGAGGCGTCCTCACCAAACCAAGAAGGTAGAGCACTTAGAATCATGATGATGATGGTGGCAATAAGCACCACGTATTTCCACTTTGAGTAGTGGTTTATTTGTTTTCTTGGAATGCGTTTTTTCACAGTCAAGATCTCTTCTTTTTACCAATCACCGTAAACACGTGCTCAAAAATAGCGCCGGGAAAAAGCAGTGTTCGAGCGTTTTAACCAGCTAGGATGGCCAGTTATTTACTGCTATTGGTATAACTAATGTTTTGCGAACACGAACGACAGCTAGTCACAACCAAAACAAGCTGATTGAGTCATAGTGAGGCTAATAATTGTGTGTCGCTATATTGGGTTAATTGGCGAGTTCAACGGGCACGAGGCGACCATCGATACGACCAATTTAGGGTCAAACGATTAGCTAAGAAGTTCTCGGAAATGCGAGTATTGAATGTTGCCCTCTTTCCACCCAGAAAGCCGGGAGGACGGAGAACTCACAATGCTGGTCCAGTGCTGCTTGGAATCCAACAACGGCGTGTTGAAGAGCAGAGAAGCCAGTATTGAAGGGGGGGAGAAGTCGATCAGTAGATGATAAGCAGGCTCAAGGTCGGCCACGCTTTCTTGCTCATTGCTGAGCATACGTCGAAAGGCTGTCGCTTGAAGGCTCGATTCAGTGTCGTGATAGTTGGAACTGTCATCTAATGACGTGGTGCCAAACTGAACCTTATCGCACTCTAAATAGGCCGACGGATTATCCGCAGTTGCCTGTTTACAAAGATTAGTCTGCGAAGATTGCTCTTGAGCCGAATGAATTTGAAATGGCTTAGAAGGAAACGAATAGCCGTTAGAATTCACTAAGCCAAAGCTCAGTAAAAACAACATTAAGACTAATCGGGTACCCAGTTTAAGCAATCTAATATCCAAACAACATTCTCGTAGATCGTCAATCTACAATACAAATGAAACGCTGTCTTGATTTAAAACATTTTTTTAGAAAATGATTCGATGCAACCGATTAAGCACCCTCGCAATTTAGATTTACATAGATCTAAAACGACTTCACAACAGGTGATGGATAGATGTTATGAATGGTGGAGAAACAAGAAAGCCAAGCGGTGCTCGCTTGGCTTTGGGTTAAGTGTTTTTTTTTTAGCTTTAGGCTTTAGGCTTTAGGACGCATGATGTTCTTAACCTTACGGCTATTTTCACCAAAGATACTTTGCACTAGCGCATTCATCTCTTCTACAGAGACCGATCTCGCCACTCGTTCTACTTGAGACAAAGCTTCGATACCGTAGCCATGGAGCAGATAACGAGACACATACCACGCTTGGTCGATAGAGCTCTTCTCTAGAGGTGTGAAATCAGCTTCGAACTGTTTCACGACCGCTCGCATTTCCTCTTCAGAGACACCTTGCAGAAGGTCAGTAATCACCTTATCGATCGCCACTTCGACTTGATCAACGTTCTCCGGCGCTACCATCGCCCCGATAACCCACTCATAGCTCGGTTCGCTATCTAATAACTTTGCATACGTGTATGGCGAGTAATCTAAGCTCAACTCTTCACGAATATAAGTATCTAAACGAGCCGCCAGCAAGCGTTGCAGTAAGTCTTCCATGAAAACATCTTTTGCCGACATTTTAACTTCAATATTAGGCACAGAGATAACTCTTAGGATGTACTCTGCGCTATTCACATTGTTGATGGCCAAATCAATGCGTGATTCAGTTGGCTGCTTGTAAGCCACCTTAAAGTCAGGAACCTCGGCTTTTTCTAATGGAATCGAAGCTAAGTATTGCTGAACCAAAGGCTTTAATTCACTTGGGTCGATATCACCCACAATCACCAATTGGTTATGTCTCAATTGACCAAACAATTGCTGATGAAGATGACTAAGATCTTCTACAGAAACCGCTTCAACACGCTCTTTGTCAACAAGATGATGACCACTTTCCTGACGATAAATATTGTGATTTACCGCTCGTTCAAACTGGCCAACAGGGCTGCTCAAGAAAGATTCTTGACCTTGTACAAACTCCTGCTTAACGGCCTCTAACTGCTCGGGAACAATTTTAGGCGCAGTGATGAAGGTATAAAGCGCAGCAAACGTATCTTTAAGCCCATCTTTATTAATACTAAATTCAATACCATGGCGGGTGTTGCCAATAAAGGAATCGGCTCGAATATCTTCACGATCAAAATACGCTAAAAGCTCAGAACCTGTAAATTCACCAACACCACTTCGAGCGAAGGTAGGTAACGCAACTTCAACGGCTGGGTATAAGCTCGGATCCAAAGCGGCTTTTCCGCCGAGGCTCATGTACATCACACCAACATCATCACCTGCAAGATAATCGCGCAAGTACCACATGTCGATACCATTGCTTAGCGTCCACTTTTGGATGTATGGGTCTACGGACATTTGTTCAGCAAGCACAACCTCGCCTTGCGAACTAGGTACAGCAAAGGCACTTGCTGTTCCAATCGTAAGCGGTGGAATTCCCGCCTCGCTATACGTGGCTTTTAAACTATCTAGAGAATTGATGATCGCTGTTCTGTCTTCGGAGTCATCCATACCAATAACAAGGAAGTAATCATCAGAAAGTAGGTTTTTGATGTTGTCGTTAATCACTTCAAGGCTCAAGTTAGCAATAAAGGCTTCCAAACTGACTTGGTAGTCTTTCTGTGATTGGACAATTCGATCAGTGACTAACGCACTTGCTTTGTAGTTCGCGTGTTCAACGCTGTCCATTTTATCCCAGTCATGCTCGATGTTATCCAGCAAGTCTTGGTAGTAGTGCTGTTCGCCAACAATATCCGTTTCCGAAACGCCAAAATCACGCAGTGATGCCAATGTAGAAAGCAGATCTTGTTGGATCACTTCACGACCGCCAGCCGGAAACCCAACACTTATTGAAGAATAGTGCAGAGCACCCATTCGATAGCCATCAGACGCTATCCATTGAGTCGGCAGCGCTGCATCATTGAATACTGCTTCTAATCGTTGTCGAATCAATTGTTGAGCGGTTTCATCCAACCAGCGTTGATGCTGCTGAGCATGATTTTCAACTCGATCTAAACCTCGGTTAAACGTCAGAGTGATGCTTGGCGCTTCTCTTCCTGCGTACTCAACATAATCATCTTCATTGAACGAGGTCACTTTCTGTTTTTCTGGTCTCGGCGTGTCGCCACGCTCCCAGTTCGAAAACTTCTCTTCAATGAGTGGAATAACGGTTTTGATATCCACATCACCAGAAACGACCAGTTCAACTATTTGAGGTTGATACCAAGTCTGATAGAAGTTGCTGATGCCTTGAGGGGTAGCATTCACAATCGACGGCTTAGTGCCTAATGCATCTTGCGATTCATACGGGCCGCCTTCAATGAAGTGGTCAAAGAATTTCTCTCCGAATGACTTATCATCGAGGCGAGCCATACGAAACTCGCCAAGAACCACGCCTTTTTCTTTCTCAACTTCTGAACTTGATAGATCCAGACCGTCACCAATGTCACGCATCCACGTCAGGGCAGACTGCAATTGGATGTTATCTGGCAAATCTAACTGGTATACCGTCTCTTCATAAGAGGTGTAAGCATTAATATCAGCGCCAAAGCTAGCGCCTGCATCTTCGAAGAGACGAATCACATCATTTTCAGAGAAATTTTTACTGCCATTGAATGCCATGTGTTCCAAGAAGTGCGCATAGCCTTCTTGTTGAGAAGTCTCTTGAATTGAACCGGCGTGCACGACTAAACGCACAGATACAGATTCTTCATGATCTGGATAAACATGGTAGGTAAGGCCATTTTCTAGCTGGCCTGATGTCCATGCCGGATCCGGCTGGATTGGAGTTTCGGTGGTTTTTGATGTTGAGCTACAGCCAACTAAGGTGAGGCATAGAACCGTCGCTAAATAATATGTTTTCATAACAACCTCTTAATGTCATTCATCGACAATATACAGATTGAGTTAATGATTATTATTTAATATTTAACTCGATGAATACCTTTGTGATCTAGATCTTCATTTTATAAATCACCATGCGCTATGTAAGATCGACGGTGTTCATTTAAAGTGGCGTTTTAATAAGAGCCTAATGCATCCATTTAAGCTAGTTCTCTACATCCCCTTAAACAACGCTTGCGAGGCACGGCTAATAGGTAGTTTCTCGCCGGAGACATAAGCCGACATCTGACCTGAGAGCCCTTTCTTCACCTTATCAATGGCCGACACTTTAACCACCACCGAGCGATGGATCTGCCAAAACTCATCAGGATTGAGTTGGGCGATCAGCTCTTTTAGTGATACGCGAAGACTAAACTCCTCTAGAGAGCCGCCTTGGCCTTTTTTGAATATAGAGACGTACTTGTCTTCTGCTCTAAAGAAAGCCACATCATCGACGGCGATTAGGTGAATGTCTTCCCCAACACTGGCTTTGAGCCACGTGAGATAAGGAGGCTGCGTTTGCTGAGAAGTCGATTGCGATAACTGTTGAAGCTGAGCCATTAACGCTGTGATATCGGGCTGTTCCGGAGTGCTACCTGTTTGCGTTTGATTGCTCAACAGACGTGCTTGAACCTTCTGACATGTGGCCAGTAAGCGCTCTTCGTTGATTGGCTTCAGCAGGTAATCCATCGCATTATGTTCAAAGGCTTTAACTGCGTATTCGTCATAAGCCGTAATGAACACAATCAATGGCGGCGAATCTAGCTTGTTGAGTTGTTTCGCCAGCGAGATTCCATCCAGCTCAGGCATACGAATATCGAGAAACGCCACATCGGGCTTAAGCTGCTGAATACTCTGCATCGCCTCCAAACCGTTTTGTGCCTTGCTGACGATCTCCAGCTCCGGCCAAACCTCAGCAAGGCTCTTGTCTAAGTGATGCCTTAGCAGTGCTTCATCGTCTGCGATAATCGCCGTTACGCTCGGCTGTATTGCTGGGTTATTCATGGTTAATCCTTTAAATTCACACTGTAAATCGTCTATTTTTCGTCACTGTTCTGTACTTTCTGGTGTGTCGTTCTAGACAACTGCGTCAGCCAGCGGTAACAAGATCGTCGAGACTACCCCGCCCTCAGTTTGTTCAGTAATCGTTAGACTCGCCTTATCACCATAAAGGGTTTCGATTCTTTGACGGATATTGCTTAGCCCAACACCGTGGTCAGTATTCGCAGAGGGCGTTTTCAACCCAGCACCACTGTCTGACACTTCAATTTTCAACTGCTCGGCTTGTTGAGTAATACGAATATTCACTTGGCCACCCGCCGCTTTGGGCTCAATACCGTGCGTGAGTGCATTCTCGACCAAGGGTTGAATCAAGAACGGCGGAATCACCTGCAAATCGCTAATCTCGTGTGTTTCAATCGAGAACGCTAAGCGCTCACCCAAACGTATCTTTTGGATATTAAGATAAGCGTCTAACAAGTCGACCTCTTGTGCGATGGTCGATTGCTCGGTGCGGCTGTTTTTCAAAGTCACACGCAACAAGTCAGTCAGTTTTTCGAGCATCAACTTGGCTTTCGCGCTGTCACTCTCAATCAACACATTGATGGTCGCAAGTGTGTTGAACAAGAAGTGCGGTTCAATTTGGCTTTGCAGTTGCTTAAGCTGACTCAGCACCACCACCTTCTCTTGATCGGCCTGACGACGCTTGGCCACTTCCAATTCGTTATCAGCGCGTAGTTGTTGCTCTCGGGTATAGAAGTAGTAATAACAAACCGAACAGAAGATCACACCGAGCAAGACTACGGATTTAAGGTCAGAGATATTGGCTCCAAAATATCCGTTCAACCAATAGTGCGCGTTCAAGGTACCAAAGGTCATCGCGAACACCATTGAGATACCCACTTCAAGCGTTCGTGATGTCCTCTTGAACAACTTCACTAAGATGAAAGAAGAACCCACTGCGCTGTAACCAAAACCAAAACTGATCGCGAGGTTAACCACAAGGTCTCCGCCCCAAATCGTTTGAGTGGTGATAGCAATGACGAAACAAAACAGAGTGGTCAGCGTGAAGCTTTTAATCCATGAAAACTGACTGTTTGAAGAAGTGTTCATTAAAATCGTCCTTTGATATTTAAAAGAATCATATGACTATCGGGTAAGTTGGCGTAAGCAGAATCACTTTTACCGCCTAGAAAGCGTGCAGCAAGTTCCAAATCCAACGATGAATTGCCATTATCTAAAGCCTGATAGTTGAGCCACTGGGTAGCAATAAAGCCGCCATCTTGTGGAGACAACATGACGTCGAATGTCGGCGTGATATCTTCAAGCCAGCCATGTGTCGAATCCAAAGACCAGTGAAACATGATGTTGTGTTGAACCAAATTAGCGTGTTGATAACCTTGCGCGTAAGAACCTGCCAACAATGCTGTTATCGGATTAACTGACAAAGACTCGGCACTTTCTATTGCGCTTTGCCACTCAGAGTCACTCCACGCTCGGCTATCAAACCAGTATTCCAACACCACATTGTGGCCCGTGTCATTGGCCCATGTTAGTCCTGCCAACGCTTGATAAGCCTCGCCCTGCTCTTCAAGATAAACCGGTTTAAGCATTGAATCCGGCTGACTGTAGCCAAGGCTTTGTCGTTGATAGACCACCGAACCATGAAACTCCCACGCGAGGTTCAACACCGACACTAAACTCGCCCCAAGCAAGCCGTGACGTACATCGTCGTAATAAGCGACCCACTGATACTCATGATCACCCACTAGGTTGTAACGACGTAACCCAAATCCTTGTTGCTGATTCTGCTTTTCGAATTCATTTACGTCTTGAGAAGTCCATGACGAATCACTGTAAAGCAGTGTCCATTCTCCTGTCATATCGAACAGTGACGCAGAGGCAACACCTGCGCCCTCTTCTGCGACAATGCCCACTGGGTTTTGTCGATACGGCTTGATGATGTCTAATGGTCGATAGCCATAACCCACGCCCCAATCCAAACGAACCTTGCCAAGCGTGACATCGAGGTAATGGTCACCGAACGCTGAATTAGACAGCTCAACACCACCTTGCCAAAACAACTCACGCACAATAAATTCAGACTCAAAGCTCGCCTCTTGCCCTTGAGGATTGTTGCTCAAAATATCGTTGGCTTTCACTGCAAACAGACCAAGCCAATTGTTGTATCCAGCTTCAAGATCTAGCAAGCCATTGAATGACTGACGATTATCAGACGCTAAAGGGCTGAATGGCGACTCCCTCGATTCAACCGCTTCTGCACTCAATTGCCAGTCCCACGCCAAGCTCAGATCGTCCGCTTGAATCGTGTTACTCACACAAGACAAGGCAAGCAAAGTAGCGATTGAAGACTTGATGTGGAATCGGCGATTGGAAGCTTTCATGACGTCCACCTACAACCCAGACACGCTGTTACGCGATAGGTAGGCAGGGTTGTAGTATTTGTCTTCCAAGCTTTGTTCAATCACTTCGCGATACTCAATCACGGTTTTCTTACTTGGCTGTATCTTATCGAACAAGGTCATCGACACCACTGTTGGTAATCCATCACGCGCGCCTTCAGTAAACCAAGCTTGTTTCGCCAGTTTTCCAGAACGCAGATACAGATCCGCTTTAACTGGGAATGCACGGTCTGCTGTTAACCACAGATCAATCGACTGGTAACTCGCCCCCTTGGTTTTCGCCGCGAGCTTTAAGTGATGGGTATCGAGTGTCTCGCCAGTCGGCATCTCAACTCGTTGCTCAGCAACCCACTCTCCTTGGTAATCTTCACTCCAAGTGAGCGTTGAAATATCGCCCACCGAAGCTTCACCCAATAGCTTTTGCATCGGGGTAATACGAATGGGCCGACGAGATTTCGGCATCAACAACCAATAGTTACCTTCTATCATCAGCATCTTTTGACCTGCCTCAACGGCTGATTTAAAGACCACTAATGACTCTCGATTTGGCCTTGTGTAGACGTTGTATTCACGGGTTTTATCGAGTTGCTCGTCTTGGTAAAGCGCCACCAGAGACACTACCTTAGAGGCTTGTGCGCTGTTCAAACGATAGCTGTCTGCCTTGGCAATCATCTCAGTGACTTGTTGTGAATCAACCGCCCAGCTTGATACCGATGTTAAAGCTGATGCTAAAACCAACACAGAACCTAACATATTGAATGAACGAGTTAATCTAGACATAAACCAGTGCCTCCGTGATTGGCTTATTCACGCCTTTACGAGCAGAGAAATAAGCAGCCAGCAAACATATCGTCAGCACACCTAAAGTGGCGTAACCAACCAATTCTAATGAGAAGTAAATGTTGAGTGGGTAACCCTCGGTTCGACCCGGAGGTGGTGGCATTTGGATATCAACCACTAGCAATAACACCGATACTAATCCACTCACTAAAGCGCCGATCGCGCTGCCAATCAGTGCCAGCAATCCCGCCTCTTTTAAGAAGCCTGCCACGATTTCAGAAGGGTAACTGCCGAGTGCCGACAAGGTGCCAATCTCACGAGTGCGTTCCGTCACTGACATGGTCATGGTGTTAAACAACGACACAAACACCACCAATGCCATCACCGCGCCCATGATGCCGAAGATCCGGTCGTAAAGATCTTTGACCTTGGTGTAGAAAAACGCACGATCTTGCCACGGGGTGATCTCGATCTCTGTGCCTTGATCGCTTTGACTCGCGCTATTTCGATCTAAAGTCGCTTGAATGCGTTGCTGTACGGTCGAGGTCTTACTTGTTTCAAATAGGAACACCGACAAGGTACTGACTTTGTCTGATGCTAAAAGCTCTTGTGCGGTAGTGATGTGTACATACAGCTGACGCTTATCCAGCTCAGGAACCCCTGTTGAATAAATACCCTGCACCTTAAAATCAAAAGCGTTCAAAGCACCGTCACTGGTGGTCGCGAGCAGTGTCACCCAATCGCCGACGGCAACTTTGAGGTTACGAGCAAGGTCCGTTCCTAGCATCACTTGTGGTTCTTGGCTGTCGTATCTTGGAGATTTCAGATCTGAAAGGGTTTGCCCGCTGCGCACATCAAGGAAAGGCCCTTTCATATCGAACTCGCGCTCATTGACGCCCGTTCCCATAAAAATGGTCGATTTGCTGCCGTTAGACACCAAACCGCTGAAGTAGACTCGCGGCTGCACACCACGCACGTCACTGTCACCAATGATGCTCTTGGTTAGCGTTTGAACATTATCCAGACCATTGCTCAGCGGCATGTCTTCGTCTTGTTCAAAGTATCCCGGCGTGCTCAAGGTGAGATGACCAGTATCGCGCGCGGTCGATTCACGTAGAGATTCGTAGGTGTAAAGCCCATAACCGCCCGCACTGGTCAGTGCAAATACGGCAATGGCGATGATCAACACAGAAAGCAAACTACGACGACCATTTCTTAATAAATTAAGCCACGCCAAACGCACCGAAGTTGGAAGTAAAAACGTGCTCATTCTTTGTGTTAACTTGCCCATGAGATCGCCTCCGTGGTTGCAACTTGTGGCGCCAGTTGTCCGTCGATAAGTTCAATCACTCGATCACAACGCTGCGCCATTCTTGGGTCGTGCGTTGCGACAATAAAAGTCGTGCCCATCTCGTGACCGAGCTCTTTCATAATGTCGATCACAAGGTTGGCAGTGTGGCTGTCTAGGCTTGCAGTCGGCTCATCGGCAATCACCAAGCTTGGGTTGTGAATCAGTGCTCTGGCTATCGCGACGCGTTGTTGCTGACCGCCTGAAAGATTGTCTGGGCGGTGATGAACGTAATCTCCTAGCCCCACACGCTCTAACATGTCTTGCGCTCTGGCCTGTTGTTCTTGTTTCGAGCATTGGTTCAACATCAATGGATAAGCGACGTTCTCAAGCGCCGTCATCACAGGAACCAGATTGAAACGCTGAAATACAAAACCCAACGACTGACGACGAAAACGTGCAGCGGCGATTTGCTCTGTCGGATACGGTTGGCCATCAATAGTTATCTCGCCTCTGTAATCCATATCCAACAATCCAAGGATATTCAAAAGTGTGCTTTTGCCTGACCCAGAAGGGCCACACAACGCCACCATTTCACCGCGTTTGATTTGGCCATCGACTCCCTTAAGTGCGTCTACGCTTTGAGCACCCGTAACATACGCTTTGCCGACATCTTTAAATTCAATCATTTCGTTGTCCTCTGATTACCCATCATTCTTAATCGTTCGCAGTTGTTAATGAGCTTTAGTAAACCGCTATTTAGCATTCGCAGCTGTTATTTGGCTTTCACTATTAGGGCTTTAGCCGTCATAGTTTCGATGTTGCCAGCATCGGTGTTTTCCATTTTTTCAAGCCACACCTGTGCTTGCTCGAAGTCTTCAGCACGAATCGATGCGGTAATGGCATAACGGTAAATCCACGAGGTCGCAGCGAAATGTTGTTGTTGGAAATCATCTTCAGCCAGTAGCGAGAGGAACAGGTCATAACCACGGTCAAAATGGTTAAACATGTCTGGCAGAGAGGTGTAAGTCACCGCAGCCATGGCGCGAGTTAGGTAAGAATCTGGCAGCCCTTGAACACGAGGTTGCTCATGAATCGGTTGGTCTTCGTCTTTCAGAAGTACCAGTGATTTATCAATCGTCGACAAACCCTTTTCGACATACTTCATCTTGTTCCAAGGCAAGAACGCATCACGCCCCATCAGGGTTTCTGTGCTTCCGAGGTAAACCAAGGTCAGTGGTGTCGCACCGTCTTGTTGCAGCGTGTCGTTCAGACGTTCGTAAGCCACCTCAACCAGATCTTCATTGCCTTGCGCGGCTTGATTGTAGATATCAAGCACGTCTGAACTTGGGTTAGCCTTCGCCAAAGTGGGTGCGAATGAAACAAGTGCAATCAGTAATGAACGTTTAAACACAGAAGTGGTAGAGCCTGAATTTAATGAGTGTGAAGTAGTCATGATTTCTAATCCCTTTCAAATGTTGACGTTGAAAGGTTAACTAGAATTTGTCATGTAGTTTTATCAATGCGACGAATGGTAATTACGAGGAGTGAATGGTTTAGAGAGGGTGTGAGTGGCGGGAACAAAAAGCACAAGTAGTGAAAACATAAAAGGCTAAGTACGCCTAAAGCCTCTTATCAACTTCGTAAACTTTCAACAGCAATTGAGCGAAGCTGCAAGGAAATCGATAAACAATCTTAGTTTGAGTGGCATTGGATCTCGCTCAGGAAACAATGCATAGACATTCTTCTCTGGCATCAGATAGTTAGGTAGCAAGGGCAGCAATTGCCCCGACTGAATGGGTGCATTGGCAATAAAGTCGGGAAGCCTAGCGATTCCAAGCCCTGCCATGGTCGCACACAGTAATGCTTCGCTGTTGTTGACTCGGTAATTGCCTTTCACTACAACGCTGGTCACCTGATCTTGGTGACCAAAAAACCACTCGGCACTCTCAGATGTATGACGATAGAGCAAAGCGTTGTGTGCACTCAGTTCGCAGATCTCGGTTGGGATCGACAAACCATTCTCATCAAAATACGTAGGCGAGGCGCAGATAACGCTACGGACGCTGGTTAACCGCTTCGCCACCAAACTCGAGTCATTTAAATCCCTAGCTCGAATCGCGACGTCATATCCTCCTTCGACAATATCGACGTAACCATCGTCCATCGTCATGTCGATGTGAATATGAGGATAACGTTTGAGAAATTGTGGGATGAGAGGGGCCAATATCAGACGACCAAAAGACATTGGTGCACTAACCCGCAATGTGCCAATTGCCTGATTTTGCTGACTGGTTGCTGCATCTTCAGCTTTTTGCAGCCAATAATTGGCTTTGGTGAGGTGATCATAAAACTGCTCACCAGATTCAGTAAGCGATACTTGGCGCGTAGTACGATGCAGCAAACGCACTCCAAGGCTCGACTCCAGTTGGATCACCCGTTTGTTGACTGCCGAACGTGACACGCCCAGTTCACGCGCTGCACCCGCAAAGCTCGATTGTTTTACGACCGCAAGGAAATAAGGAATAGCGTCTAAGTGCTGCATGATTGTCGCCAATTTGGATACAGTGTGGAGAGTGTAGAGCCTATTCTCTAATCAATCTAGGTCTTTTATGCTGATTTCATCGACTTCAATAATAGAGTAAGACATGAAATCACTGATAAAACCGATAACGGCAAGAAGGCACATAAATGGTATCGGTCGGCAATTCCAGTCTCCGCTATACGTGGTCAGCATTGGCAGTCTTGTCGCCGTAAACTTTGCGTTAGCCAAATGTGCTGTGACCATTGGCATTCCACCGGTTGATGTCGCGATAATACCGATGGCAGGTGCCGCTTTATTGTTGATGACGTTATTGGTTATGCGAGGTCAGCTCAACCGAACGGCATTGGTGCATTACCGTTATTATCTTTGGGCTGGTTTACTGGGCGTCGCAATCCCTAATCTGGCGTCAACCTATGCCCTACAATCTCTTAATACCAGTACATTCAGTGTACTCGTCACTTTGTCGCCCATTTTTACCTTGTTATTCACCTTACCTTTTCAAGGGTCCTCGTTAACCTGGCGAAAAGTACTTGGAATCATGGTTGGGGTCGTTGCCGCACTCTCTGTGACTTTGTCACCACAAATGAACACTTCATCCCCTTGGTCAGTACTAGCCATTGCGCTACTCGTACCCATATTTTTGGCCGCTGGCAATGTCTATCGCAGTCGCGCGTTCCCCTCTCTTGCCAATCCAATTGTTCTGGCCGCTGGCATGCTGACACTGCAGAGCATGGTATGGCTTCCGTTTACTCATGCGATCGATGGTGAGGTCATTGCAAACGGAACTGGCGTACTTGCGCTGATGGCATGCTTATCGGCACTCAGCTATTTACTGACGTTTCGTTTTCAACGGATCACTGACGGGTTGGGCTTTAGCCAAGTGGGAAATGTGGTGACCGTCGTCGGCGTTTCCATTGGGATCACGTGGTATGGCGAGCCATTAACGCTGCAATTGATCGCATCCGTAATACTGTTGTTGATAAGCCTGTACTTATTTAATCACGCTAAATCTTAACCTCGTTCAAATCCAAATTAGTTCAAATTCAAAGGAGCAACTGCTATGTCACCATTAATCGAACAGACAAAACATCTATATCAAATCGTCGACCAAAAGGATGCCCACGCCCTAATGGCACTACTGCATGATGACGTGTCGTTTCATTTTTCGAACGCCGCACCAATAGTAGGAAAGCCAGCTGTCGAAGCGGTCAACGCAGCATTCTTTGGATCAATTGAATCAATGACGCATACGTTTTCTGGGATCTACGTAAACGATGATACGGTTGCGTGTGAGGGGCAAGTTGACTATGTGCGCCTAAATGGCAGCTCGTACGCCGCTAAGTTCGCGACTTTCTTATCTTTCAAGCAGGGGTTGATACATAAATATAAAATCTTTGCGGATGTCTCTGAATTGTAATGCCGACAAACCTTAAGTAAGCATGTTTGCCCAATTGAGAACCTCAGAGCTAGCAATCTGCTTCTATTTCTATGCAGCAGTGCCTAGTCAACGTTGCTGGCCTTTTCAGTCAGTGGAAGTAAATGCCTTAACGCTCTGCTTTAGCCAAACAAAAGCCTAAGTGATTAATGAGAGTTCTGCGTTAGAGATAAGTGTCATCCCTAAATACAAAAAGCGCCCCAAATAGGTTGGAGCGCTTTTTGTAACTCTTAAAGAAGAGATTACTTAATCACGCCACATACAATGCGCGCACCACCGCCGCCAAGTTTAGCCGGATGGTCAGAATGGTTGTCACCGCCAGCGTGAATCATCAACGCTCTGCCTTTCACGTCATCTAATGTCACTCTTGGCGCCATTACTGGCAGATCAGCTACACCATGAGCATTGACGTAAAGCGGTGGTAAATCACCAAGGTGATTATCATCCGTCCAAGGGAAGCCATGCTTACCCGTTTTCTCTGGGTCATAATGTCCGCCTGCAGCCCCACCGAGTATGATTTTGCCATCTTTGGTGAGGCTTTCGCATGAACCATTGGCGTGTACATGGAAGCCATGTGTACCAGCAGGTAAACCCTTCAATACCGGCGTAAAAACAGCTCCGTATTCACTTGAGCTTATCATTACAGTTCCGGTTGACTGACCCGAGCCAAGATCAATCATTTCAACATTCACTACTTCAGCAAAAACAGGAGAAGAGATAAGGGCGAGTGCAGCAAGCCATGTTGTTTTATTCATATTATTACGTCCTTTTATTGTTATTAGCACACTTCATTTAGTGGGAAGGGATTTCAGCACATTGGATTGACCATAGATTTCGGCAAATTCTTTCAAATTAAGTCCGGCTTTATTACGTAATTCTGGGGAACACTCCGCTTGGTATAAGTCTTTCGCAATACTGATTTCGCGTTTAATCAATGCTCCCATCAAAGCGGTGTTTCCACGTTTGTCTTGCAGGCAAGCATTGGCACCCGAATCGAGTAAAAGCCCCACGGTTTCTCTGTTTCCTTGATAAGCGGCTACCATGAGTGCGGTATAACTTTGGTTATTGCGTTGATCAACGGGGAAACCTTGAGAAACAAATGCATCGATCACTTCATTGTTACCAATACGAGCGGCATCAAAGAACAACCCAACCAGAGATTGGTATTCCTCTTCCAGTTTGTCGTCAGCAGCCAATAAGCTGAGCGAGAAGATCAAAGAGAAAAAAATGGAGCTGAGTAAAAATACGATTTTCATTTATTCCCCCTAACTAACATGATTAGAGAATGGCCTACAGGAGCCCTGATTTTCGGGCAGAAAAGAGCAGATAAATCTCCCGCAGGCCAAAACTTTACGTCTTACATTGTCGCTTAATTGTTCGTTTGCGAGAGTTTTTCCACTCGTGACATACTGGTGCCAGTTGCTTTAGCCAAACGCGTTCCATACTGTTTGTCTGCACGATAGAAGTAGCTCACCATCGTCGTTTTGACGCCTTTGTCCGTCACCTTATTCAAGTCACCAGCGAGGTTAGCAATCAAATCACTTTTGTCTTGTTCATCCATGCTGCGGTACTGCACACCCGCTTGATAGAAATTTCGTGGATTGCTGATCGCTTTTTGTTGCACCGTACCAACAAGCTTGGTTTCTACAGCTTTGAATTGAACATCTTCTGCCAAATCTAGTTTCCGGCTTGGTTCATAGTTCACAGCGCCATTAGTTAGCGTTACATTGTTGCTCAACCCATTTTGGTTATGGTTACTCACTGGCGCTACTGGTCGGTTAACGGGTAGCTGGAATAAGTTTGCTCCCAAGCGATAAAGCTGTGTATCGGCGTAAGCAAACAAACGACCTTGCAGCAAACGGTCTTCCGATGGCTCGATACCAGGAATTAGATTCGAAGGCGAAAATGCCGACAGTTCCGTGTCTAGAAAGAAGTTTTCAGGTAGACGGTTCAACGTCATAGTGCCGACTTTTTGATCCGGTACATTCAGCCACACTTTGGTTGTATCCAATCCGTTGTAATCAAGCTTGCTCAACGCCGCCGGAGACAATACCTTCACATAAAGGTCCCACTTAGGGTAATTACGTCGACCAATTTCAGCATAAAGGTCATTAGTAAGATGGTTAAAATCTTTACCTTGCATCTCAGTGACTTGATCAGGGCGAAGGCTTTTAATACCTTGCTGGCTCTTCCATTGGAACTTCACATAGTTCACGTCACCTTGCTTATTGATCCACTTATAAGCATGAACCCCAAAGCCATCCATAGTGCGATAGCTCGCAGGCGTACCTAAATTGCTGTACACCCAAGTCAGCATGTTGGTTGCTCCCGGCTCACTGCTAAAGAAGTCGAAGAATCGGTTTGGATCCTGAACATTGGTGACTGGAGACGGTTTTAGAGAGTGCACCATATCCGGAAACTTAATCGAATCACGAATAAAGAACACAGGCAGATTATTCCCTACCAGATCCCAGTTACCCTGTTCAGTATAAAATTTGGTGGCAAAACCACGTGGGTCGCGAAGTGTTTCTGGCGATCCTTTAGAGTGAATAACGGTCGAAAAACGAACGAAAACAGGAGTCACCTTACCTTTATTGGTAAAAGGGTCGGAAACCGTTAAATCACTAAAATTACCAGAAGCGACAAATTCACCATGTGCGCCCGTACCACGAGCATGAACAACACGCTCAGGAATACGTTCTCTGGCAAAACGCTGCAATTTTTGGATCAGATGGACGTCTTGCAGCAATACACTGCCATTCTCACCTGCTGTTATGGAGTTTTGGTTATCACCTACTGGTGCACCGTTGTCTCTGGTCAGGGTTTGAGCCTGTAGAGATGTGCTGGCTAAGCCAACTGTAATTAATAAAAAGCTTTTTGACATCTGCATGGTTGCTCTCCAATGCGTGCTAACCATTAAACCAATCGAGTGGTAAATGGGTATTCAAAAGCTCTTTTCTGCCCACCAACAATATAACTTCAACGTTTACATTTGTTTAATGGGAAATAACGATAGATTCAATAGGTGAAAACGATGGAACAATTAAGTGTGATTGGGATGAGGAAAATAGCAGCCCAATTGTGATTTTCAAAAGCAGAACTTTGCTTACCTTTCCGTGCAGACAAAAAATAGCCGCTAATCAGCGGCTATTTTTAGTTATCTAAACGAAGCTTCTGTTACTTCTAACTTCTACTTTTTAGTTTCTTCAACCACAGCTTTCATCAATACCGAGGTATCCATGCGGCCTTGTCCTTCAGCAGACAATGCCTTGTAAGCGTTGTTGGTTTTTTCAGTCAGTGGAAGCTGGATGCCTTGGCGCTCTGCTTCATCTAGACAGAAACCTAAGTCTTTGATCATCCAATCAATTGCAAAACCGAAGTCGAACTTGTCTTGCGCCATTGTGGTCGCGCGGTTTTCCATCTGCCATGAACCCGCAGCGCCGTTTTTAAGGCAATCAACCAGAGTTGGGATATCCAAACCTGATTTTTCAGCAAGTACCAAGCCTTCAGATAAACCGTTCAATACACCCGCGATGCAGATCTGATTAACCATTTTTGCGCGTTGGCCTTGGCCGACTTTACCCATCAGAACTGACGATTTTCCGTAAGCTTCGAATACAGGTTGAAGGTCGTTGAAAAGCGCTTGTTCACCACCACACATGATGGTTAACACGCCGTTTTCTGCGCCCGCTTGACCACCAGACACTGGTGCATCCATAAAGCGAATACCTGCTTGCTTCGCAACCACTTCAAGCTCTTCAGACAGAACTGCCGACGTTGTGGTGTGATCGACAAGAATTGCGTTTGGCTTCATTGCTGCCAATGCGCCTGTTTCGCTGGTTGTCATGCTGCGCACGTCGTCATCGTTGCCCACACAAACCAATACTACGTCAGCTTCCGCTACACATTCAGCCACAGATTCTGCCGCTTTACCTTGGTGTTTATCAGCCCAGTCTAGCGCTTTGCTGTGAGTGCGGTTAAATACCGTTACTTCAAAACCGGCTTTGACTAGGTGGCCTGCCATTGGGAAGCCCATAACGCCTAGCCCGATAAAACTTACTTTCATTTCTTTCTCCTTTTATTTGACCAAGTCATCGCTATGAAAAGATCGAACACTCTCAATCAATGCATCAATAAGCAGGGTCAAAGCCTTTGGCTGATATTTTCTTTCTTTGTACACTAAATACGCTTGGCGATCACCCCGATGATACTCAGGGAGCACTTGAACCAGATTCATCTCAGGGGATACATGACGAAAAGGCAATGAAGCAAGCCCCAAGCCTTTTTGCGCGGCGGCCGCCACCGCATGAATATCGTTGACGATGAACTTAGGTTTAATCGTGATCATCTGTTCTAGACGGTCGGATTTGTAGAGCGGCATATCAAACACATCATCGACGTTAATCCAATCTTGCAGCTCCAGATCGTCCGGCTTTTCTATTGTTTCACGGGAATCCAAATATTCTTGGCTCGCGAAAAATCCGTGTTTGGCCTTGAAAAGCGGACGAGCAATCATGCCTTCCATGTCCGAGATCTTAAACGTGATCAATAAGTCACGGTCGGTCTGTGGAATGAGCTGCTGCTGGCTCAGGGTAAGGTCAAGCTGAACGTTCGGATATTGAGTGAGGAATTGCTCTACTGTCGCCCCTAGAAAGCCACTATAGAAGTTATGAGGCACTGCGAGCTTAATCTTGCCTTGGATAGCATCACGCTCTTCCAACAAGCTATTAAAGCCTTGATGGATAGACTCCATGCCACTGCTCAGTGCAGCAAAGGCCGCCTCGCCGTCTTTGGTGGCCACCAGCTCACGACCTTTCTTTTCTAAAAGTCGGATATTGAGGCGATCTTCCAATGCGGTTAACCGACGCGACATAGTCGACACAGGCAGTTGCAGCCGTTTCGAGGCCGATAGCAAAGAGCCCTCTTCAACCACTGCACAGAATAAGAACAGATCATCAATGTTTCCAAATATGGAATTCATACTTCTATATGTGCCTATTTTTCTCATTAATGGATAGGAGTAACCTTATCTCATCAACAACAGAAAATCACGGGAGAAACATAATATGAACAACAAACAATTTTGGGTAACCGCGATTTTATCCTCCTTAACCATGGCGACTATCATGTCTGGGTTAATTTCTGGCTACAAAATGGGATTCAGCCACGAATGGCCGCCAATCTGGATGCAAAGCTTTTTCATCGCTTGGCCTTGTGCCATCGTGCTCAACCTCACCGTGCTCCCTTTGATCAGAAAACTATCAGCATGGATTTGTCGCCCGAGAACGCTTTGCGTACCTGAGATCACGGAACAATGATCAAGGACTTATATCAAGGAGCTATGATCTAGAAGCTGCCATCAAAGAACTAAGTTCAAAAAGCTATTTCTATGGATAAACGCCTGAATTACGCCCATAAAAAAACCGAGCACTAGGCTCGGTTTTTTGTATTCTACATTCTACTCACAAGAGCAAAGCTATCAATTATAGATTGATATTACAGCTCAGCGTTGTGGTAAACCTGCTGAACGTCATCACAGTCGTCAAGCATGTCTAAGAACTTCTGGAACTTCTCAGAATCTTCTTCAGCTACTGGCGTAGTTGTTTGAGGAACGAAAGTGATCTCCTCAACGTCTAGCGTTAGCTCTGGGAACGCAGTGTGTAGTGCTGTCTTCGTTTTGAAGAACTCAGTCGTTGGAGCGAATACAGTGATAACACCGTCTTCTAGCTCAACGTCAGTCACGTCTACGTCTTCCATCATTAGCGTTTCTAGGATGATCTCGTCATCTTCGCCTGCAAACTGGAATACAGCTTGGTGAGCGAACATGTGAGAAACAGTACCTTCAACACCGATTTTCGCGCCAGTTTTAACGAAACATTGGCGAACGTCTTGGAAAGTACGGTTACCGTTGTCAGTTAGACAGTCAACGATTACGCTTGTGCCACCAGGGCCAAAACCTTCGTAACGAGCTGGTTGGAAGTCTTCACCGCCGCCGCCGTTCGCTTTATCGATCGCTTTGTCGATAACGTGAGCGGGTACTTGGTCTTTCTTCGCTTTAGCAATCAGGTGCTTAAGAGGTAAGTTCATGTCTGGGTCAGAGCTGCCGTTCTTAGCCAGTACGTAAATCTCTTTACCGTATTTAGAATAAACTTTAATTTTTGCGCCTGCAGTTTTCGCCATTGAGGCCTTGCGCACTTCAAAACTTCTTCCCATCGGGATCTTCTCTCTGATTCAATTAACGGTGCAAATTCTAGCAAATTACTGTGTCATTTCAATTCAACAGCTTTGCTGGGTAAGGTTTATCTGCGTTTATGCGACACCCATTACCCGTTTGTATTTTTCAACAGACTGATCAAACCAAGCCTTTTCTTCTGGATCACCTAGCTTCATTGCTTCTTCAACAATGGCTTCAGGGCCACATTTCGCTTGCTTCAGTTTCCATACAAGAAACGATGCTTGCTTATCCAGTTCGATTTTATTTTTCTCGCTGGGTGGAAGGAGTGAAAGGTTGATAGACATTATTAGCCTTCGTCTGTAATACGCTTGGCCGAGAAATATATCATAGAGCAGCCTCATAAAACCAATACTATGAGCAATAGTGAGGGCTGTCGGACGAGAAAGCAGCAAGTCGCTGATGCAGGTCAAGCTAGTTTGAGAGAAGTTATGCCCTTGATGAGAAAGTATCGAGTATTCGACTCACCTTATGAGCCGAATAATTAGATAATCACATCACAGAGATAAGAAAGACACCTCCTCTAAACCCAAAAAGGCTACTCACTCACCGCGAACACATCGCAGCGTGAGGCGCAGATGAAGTCGTTTTTGTGTAGGCCTTTGATTGAGTGGCTCCACCAAGTGACGGTGACTTTGCCCCACTCCAATAAAATCGAAGGGTGATGGAATTCGTCTTCTGCCAACTCTGACACTTTATTGCTGAATGCCCATGCTTGTTTGTAGTTCTTAAACTTAAACACCTTCTCAAGCTGTGGGATACCGTCTCTTTCCATGATTTGCCAGTCAGACAACTCCAACAATAAAGACTGTTGCTCGTCTTTACTTAGGGCAATCGCGTCGATACTGCAGGCTTCGCATTTTTGTTCATTCAACATGTGTTGGTTCCTTGGGTTCAAAAAGTGGTGGTAGTAATCCCTCGTCTATCGCGAGATCAGCTTGCTGTACTAGGTTTTCCTGACTGATTTTGAAGAGCTCAGACAGCTCATCAATCACATAATATTTCGGTTGTATGATGTCGATGCGATAAGGGGTTCTCAAAACCGTTTGCAGATCAAACCGCTCACGAACGGCCAAATCCCCTCCCAACGCATACATGGTTTCCGCCGGAGACGAAAGAATGCCACCGCCATAGATTTTCAGCCTATCGCCTTCTTTTACTAAACCGAACTCAACCGTAAACCAATACAAACGGGCAAGATACGCGCGTTGTTTAGGTGTGGCTGCTTGGCCTAGTTTTCCGTAATGCTCAGTGAATGTCGCAAAATCGGCATTGGTGAGCATGGCACAATGGCCGAAAATTTCATGAAAGAAATCAGGTTCTTGTAAGTAATCGAACTCATCTCGCGTTCTCAGAAATGTCGCCACTGGGAATTTCTTATTGGCGAGCAAATCAAAGAAACGATCGAAATCGATCAATGCAGGCACAGGGTGTACCTGCCAACCTGTTGTTTCCATTAGCACTTTGTTTATCTCTGGAAGCTGGGGAACTCTGTCTAATGGCAGATCCAGCAGGGTTAAACCGTGCAAATAGGCATCGCATGCGCGGTCGTTAATGACGTCTAGTTGCCTTTTCACTAAGTCGTGCCAAATGGCGTCTTCTTCGAGGCTCCACTCAACCCATCCCTCTTGGCTCACGGGCTTAGAATGATATTGAGTCATCACACACCTCCTTTCGAATGTCTCCCTTTAAGCCTATCTCCACTCCTTATATCCGCCAATTTGCGCGATTTTTCGAAACAGGCGGTCGTGTAACATTTTATTTACACGATTCCGATAACCCCTTATTTTGCTGATCTTTTGACTTTGTAAAACCTAAATACCAGACTGAAAACGTTAACTTTTTGTTAAAGGTAAAGGAATGCACGAAAGCAATAAGCCAATTTGGCAGCCCAGCGACCAGCGTATCGCACACGCCAACGTAACCCAATTCATTGATAGCCTTGATCAACAGGGCGTACTCGGGCAGGAATTACAAAACTATGCGGATCTCCATCAATGGTCTGTGGAACATCCAGAGTCGTTTTGGCAGAACGTATGGCAGTTTAGTGGAATGGTTGGTTCACAAGAAGATGACATAAAAATTCAAGGTGAGAGCCGCTGGCAGCAGCCGAAATCAAATCGCGATGCGGTTTGGTTCCCGAATGCTCAAGTTAACTACGCAGAAAACTTGCTGCATTCAGCAAAAACGTTGCCAAACGAGCTTGCGATTTGGTTTGAAAATGAGCGTGGCGAGCATCAAAGCTACACTTGGAAAACCTTGTGTGAGGAAGTATCTAGCGTTCAACAATGGCTTATTGATAGTGGTGTTCAACAAGGTGATGTGATTGCTGCTTATACGCCTTATCTTCCTCAAACCGTGATTGCGATGTTGGCTACCACTAGCTTGGGTGCGATTTGGACATCGACCTCGCCTGATTTTGGCGTCGAGAGCGTGATTGAGCGTTTTGGCCAAGTGAAACCTAAGGTGCTTTTCACCTGTGACGGTTACACCTTCAATGGAAAAACGTTCGATATGACGGACAAGAACCGTCAAATCATCGAGCACTTAACCGAGCTAAAGCAGGTGTGTCAGATCGGTTATTTGAAACCAAGTCGTGATTTAGAGAAGAGCGGTTTAGAGAAGAACGATTTAAAGAAAAACAAAGTTGAACACGATGTGTCGATTCTAAGCTGGCACAGCATCATCAATCAGTATCAGCCAAAGCCTCTTCGATTTACTCGTGTCGGCTTCAATGAACCACTATTTGTGCTCTACTCTTCCGGCACAACGGGCAAGCCAAAGTGCATTGTGCATTCTGTTGGCGGCACCATCATCAATCACCTAAAAGAGCATCAACTTCATTGCGATATAAAGCCCAACGATCGCGTGTTCTATTACACCACTTGTGGTTGGATGATGTGGAACTGGCACGTATCTACGCTCGCGAGCGGGGCTTGTTTGGTCATCTTTGATGGCAGCCCAATTTATCCGCAACCTAACGTTCTGTGGGATTTAGCGCAGCGAGCTGATGTATCGACATTTGGCACCTCAGCCAAGTACCTAGAGGCGATTGAGAAAGCGGAGCTCTCACCGGTCGACAGTCACTCTCTTCCCCACTTAAGAACACTGTGCTCGACGGGTTCAGTGCTCTACCCTGAGCAGTTCGATTTCGTTTACAAGCACATCAAGCAAGACATGCATTTAGCGTCCATTTCTGGTGGAACGGATATTTGTGGCTGCTTTGTTTTAGGTAATCCAATCTCGCCAGTGTATCGCGGAGAGTGCCAACAGGCCGGGCTCGGCGTCGACATCAAGGTGTTCAATTCGTCTGGTAACAAGGTCAACCAAGAACGTGGCGAGCTAGTATGCACCAACTCCCTACCCAACTTCCCTGTTGGCTTCTGGAATGACACCGGAGAGCGCTACCACAGCACTTACTGGGACAAGTTCGATAATGTGTGGCATCACGGTGACGAAGTCGCACAGAGCGTGCATGGCGGCTATCTGTTCTACGGGCGAGGCGACACCACACTCAACCCTGGTGGGGTAAGAATTGGGACTGCCGAGATCTATCAGCAAGTGAACACTATTGAGGGCGTTGTTGATTCGATAGCAGTCGGTAAAGACATCGACCGCAACGAACAGATATGGCTGTTTGTCCAACTGCAGCAAGATGTGAGTCTAGACGAAACGTTACTCACAGCCATCAGAAGTAAACTCAAATCCTCTTGTTCACCAAGACACGTGCCAAGCCAGATATTTTCGATCAGCGACGTGCCAAAAACACGCTCTGGCAAACTGGTGGAGTTGGCGGTAAAACAGGTGATTAATGGCAAGAGTGTAGAAAACCTCGGTGCCATTGCTAATGCCGAGGTTTTAGAAGAGATAAAGCGCGTTGTTTCGCTTTAATAGTTAGAACAGAACTATGAGATAAAGGGCCAGTCAAAGGTGCAAGTTCAAAAGCATTCAGCCCTTTGCTGTTCTTTCTAATATTTGCGTTTACTGCAAGTTACCCATCACCATGACAGAAAGTCAGTAGCAATTTTCTATTCCCCACTAAACCCAAAAGTTAGAAAATCAGTACAAGTTATTGGATAATCGTACAATTTTTCGTTTATGAAACAACCGTAACAGCGCTTTATAAGGGCTAGACGTTGGTCTAAAACTTGCTTTAAAGCAGGTAATATTAACCTTATCGATTTCGTGAGCTTATGAGCAACCCTCTTCCTCCCAAAACATCCATGCTGTGGAATGACCATCCTTACACGCTCGAAGAAGCCGTTGCTGCGTATGAAAGCGATGGTTCCTTATCTTCATTGACTGAAACTTCAACTGCGCCTTCAAATGATATTGCAGGCTCACCACCTGAGCGCAGCATGTTTTGGGAAGGAGAAACCAAGAAAATAGACCCGCCCTCAAAACCTGAGCCAAGAACGATTGATATGACGCAGAGGAATGAGCCCGAAGAAGGTGGACCGGCACATTTCATTCCAGTACGTTATGCTATTGACCAGCTCGATAGTGAAGACGCTTCACCATTTGGTTTACCAACTAAATGGCAAGGCAAAGGACCAGCAAAGCTCAACACTATTGGCTATACACTCCGTCAGGTGCGCGATGGTTGGCTTTATGTTTATGATTCGGTTAGGAAGGTCCTTGATGAATATGAAGTGAAAGGGACACAATTCACGCTTTATAAACTCGGGGCAGCAGAAAGCCCAGAATCCGAGACGAGGGGAGTGCCAGAGTCACCAAGTACATTCCTTACTTATACTGAAGGAAGCCTTCTATCCCTCTGCTTTTCAGAGCATCGATGGACATGGAAAATGTTTCTTGCTGTAGCGAACAATCCCAGCAGTCATATTGACCGCATGCAAACCGTGGTACTCACAACGAACTCGCAACAGCACCATATTGCGCCTATCGCTCAACTCTCTGAAGTGGCAGACATCGAAGCTTCTGCCGTCGATGATGGCCGCTTTGCGGATTCAGGCATCGCCACCAAAGCAGATGAAGATGGTTCTATCTTTAAACCTGTCGCAACCGAGAGTGATTTAACCTCTGCGATTCCAGAAAAAGAGTCGGGCTACTTCGTCGCGATAAAAGATTACGCCGCAGACATTCAAGATATGTCGCTGCATTTTGTTGGTGCCGCCAGCCCTTACCGCCTTTTCACTGATCAATTTTCAAACCAGTGGAGCTTGATGCAGACCGCCATGCAACTGTGTATGTTCGGGGCAAGTGACGAGATAGACATGCCAGCTAACGTTAAGCGTAACGGCGAAGAGCTGTCGTTTTATACCGACATGGCTGAGTATTATGATTCCTCTAACCAACTTGATTTGGCAGAGCAGAACAAAAGCTCGGTTCAGTCCGGCTATCCTGCCAAGTTTTCTGCTGGAGCGATTGAATCGCACCAACATACCCAAAGTGACATAACTAAAGCGATACAGGACAAATATCGAATTTCTGCGAGCCGATTTGGTAAATACGAGCAATGGATAGCGACTGAGCGTTGGCGTAAGCAGCTCAACTGGAAGCAAATGCTGAGCGAAATGCAGGAGCTGTCAGAACAAAAAGAAACCATGCTTGCCGAAGTTGTTTCAGTAAAAACCGACTTTATCGCTGTAATGGAGTCTTTGACACCGCATCATCTCGAAAGAACCTTCGACCTATATAGTGAAGACACACAATACAGCTTGTATCAACTGCACAAGCAAGCGGTTGAGTCATTTACTTTGGTAATACAAGAAGAAGACCGCCAATGGGCAGAAAGCCAATGGGAGAAACCAACCAGTTTACTTGCTCTCTATGCCTCTGGATTTAGCCGAAGCTTATTTAAAGTAATAGAGAAAAATATTACTGAGGCGCAGAATGAACAGTCGATCGCTTCAGAAAATCCTGCCCCTGATAATCAGTTGATGGACCAGATCTCTGCTACGAGCAACCGTGTGAGCATGTACTCTAAGATCATGGATTTTATTTCCAACCCAAACACTGCGGAAACGGACTTTCTCAAAGATATCGCCAAAGGCTTCCAAGAGCTGGATATTATCTTTAAATCAGCAATAGGTGCGCTTGCAAAAGGAGTTTTAGAGTTTGGCGTTAGCATGACTTCACAAGCATCGATTATGCTGATGCCTGTTTTTGCTAAACCTCTGAACCGCCATAGCTATTATTTGTTTGCTGTTATAGCAGAGCATATGGCACACAATATGCCCGTAACAATAAAAGAAGGTTACGCTCTCGATTTTAAAAAATGGAAAACACGCGTAAATGATTATCTGATTAAGCTCGAAAAAAATGATGCAATCATTGCTAACTTCCAGAAAAATAACCGCAAAGCCGACTCTAAATACAAAACAGCTTTAGAGAATAAAAAGACTATTAAGAAAGCACTCGCTGTGGCTACATTGGAGTACCCGCAGTATATTGAGTTACCTGATGATCTACCTCAAAGATCCGTCGAGCTTAGAACTCGGATCGTGATGAATAAGCTCGATGATTTGAATAAACTGTTCGAGAATGCAGGTGGCCTAGGCTTTATGGCATTAGTATTTAACTGCATCGCGCTTGGTGATGCCATGAGTAGTATCCAAGATACAGGGTTAATGTCCTCAGACGAATTCTTAGATATTCAACAAAAGCTGTTTTATACCGCCAGTGCGTGGACGGGGATTCGGACGGGTAAGTTGTGGGAGAGCGTGAAGGGGAGTGACGAACTCAGAAAGCACTCACTGAAAACTCTTAAGAAGTTAGTAGCTCGAAATACAAAAGGCTTTGAAAATCTGATTATTGATGACTTAAAGGTCTTCAATAAATGGCTTGCTATCACTGGAACTCTCGGAGCCCTAGCCTCTGGTATAGAAGCGTACCGTTCTTGGTTCAAAATTGATAACCTCACAGGTCAAGAGCAAATTTTCGAGCGCATCAATTTTTACTCATTATTAACGCTAACAGGTACTAGCGTAGTTCAGGTGCTTGGAGCAACGGGGGCTCTAACAACGACTTTTACCTTTGGTTGGCCGATGATGTTTGTCATAGCAGCTGCTACAGCAATTTATCTACTGAATAATTATATTAGGAACAAGAATAAACTAGATGAATACCAGAAGTGGTTAGATAATTTACCCTGGGGCTATAACGCAAATCGATTAAGATGGAGTCGTTCTGAAGTATTATTAGAAAGAAACATGCACAATTCAGAAGTCGTTCAAAAGGCACTATTTGATTTGCACACTATTATGGAGCAGCCAACAATATATCAACAGCCGATACTGCGAGTAGCGCCTAATTCACAAAGCCAATATCCTGCAGTGAAACAGGAGTTATCTGGTATTGAACTACATATTCAGCTCCCAATTAGCGCAGCAAGAAACGGAATCAAATTCAGAACAAATACTGCGGCAACTGAAGAGGAATTGATATCAGGAGTTTGGCACGCAGGAGTCGAATTGGAAACCCTGACTAGTTCGACTAACTCTTCAGATTCTCAAAGTGTTTATAAGTTGAATTTACCTATCAAAGACTCGCCTGACTATTTAGCATTGGAGATAGAGTACATCCTAGACGATGAAAGCGAATTAAGCCGTAAGTACTGGTTCCAAAACAGTGCAAAACAACATGCAACCTATACAGCAATTTCAGACAATACTAAACAAGTAGCGATCATAAGCTCATTGAACTCAAGTGTTAGTGAACTTAGCTTACAGGAGTAACCCTTTGACCTATTTACCATTTTACATCACCCCAGAAGAGCTTGCTGCTTACCAAGAAGCACAAGAGCATGAGATTTCTTCTGGTCAAGGCTTTAAAAACTGGCAAACAAAAAATGTCGAAGAAGCTTCTAGATACATTTATTTGAAGATGACTTCGATTCCTGCGGCTATCTTCATTATTCTCTTTTTCGTACTTGCTGATTTAAACAATTTATCATCCGCACTAACCTTAGCTAGCGGGTTTTGTTTATCCACGTCAGTTATATATTTTCTTTTGAGGCTCAACTTTGTCAAAAGGTATGCTTATACCTTATCTGATAAAGGCTTTGTCATTAAGTCACAGAGCACTGTACCGCGCTGGATGAACAATGCTACACAAGCTGTCGGTTGGATTGGTGCTATCGTATGTATATTAATGGTAGCACTTGTTGGCCCAATGGCGTTAGCAGGCGCTGGTGCCTTTATATTGGTTTCCTTTAAAATGCTTAAACGCCAACCAGATGAAGTAGCCGAAATTAAAGTTGGTGAACGTGAGGGTTGGCTGTTCGCCTACTACAACAAAAAGCGTAAAGTGATCCAGTTTTATTTTAAGCATGACATATGCAGATATCGAGATACTGCTCATAAGACTATCTTTCGCTCACAAGACCGATTTGATTGTTATGTTTTCTTTAAAACTGAAGCGGATTTAGAATCCATGGTCGCGCAAATGTCAAAGGTCTACAAACTGAATTGTACAGAGGTCGATGACCATAAAAAGCTGTTTGAAGCAAAGCCAGAATCAAGGCTCTTTGGTATCCCGGTTTGTAGTAGAGAATATCAAACCGATAAGGTATTTGATTTAAGGGCAGCCAAAGAGCCACTCCCTGAATGTGAGTACCTTTACAACGGCAAATGGCAAACCGAGTCTGAGATTAAAAAATCTAAGGCAGAAGGTACAAATAACCTGAGTGGCAATATTTGATATTACCTTTGTCACTCGCGCTAGTTGTTAAAGTGTAGAAACCAAGAAGCCTCCAACATTGGAGGTTTCTTTTTATCCGGATAGTATTAAGATACTAAGCTTCTGAGTAAAGACAAAAGCATGCGTTCAAACTCTTATTAGAACAGGTTAAATATCTGAATACTCAGTCCAGGTTTCTCCCCCTCTTTTCAAAAAAACATCCTCAATCTAGCAAAATAAATCTTTGTTTCCGTTCACATCGGTGCGTTCGCATCCGCTTGGTTTTCTGGCATCGCATCGATAAAAGCGGGTAACTGATTACATGCTTGGACTATCGAGTTGATCAGCGGATAAGGCGACATATCAACGCCAAAGCGCAGCGCGTTATACACCTGCGGCACCAAGCAGATATCGACGATACAAGGGGAATCAGTGAGGCCATACACTGAATCGCCATGTGCTTTCCTGTGCTTCGCTAACTTCTCTTCTAGTGCACTGAAGCCTTGACTCATCCAATAGTGAAGCCAATCCATTTTTTCCTCTTGCTCACACGACAATTCTCGCTCCAAATACTGCAACACGCGCAGGTTATTAAGAGGATGAATTTCCATCGCAATGTCCTGAGCCATCGCCAGTGCTTGATAGCGCAGTGGTGTTTGCTCTGGAATCAACAAGGTGTCTGGGCTGCTCTCACACAAATAGTGTTCATCGAGATATTGAAGAATAGCCAGCGACTGATTGAGTTGAACGTCACCATCCACCAGCACCGGCACTAATTCACTGGCATTGAGCTCGCGATATTGTGGTTCATGCTGCTCACCACCATTACGCACCAAATGCACCGACTTCGACTCATAGTTGAGTTGCTTTAGGTTCAATCCAATACGCACTCGATAGGCTGCGGACGAGCGCCAGTAACCGTAAAGTATAATGTTCTTGTTCACGATGCTCTCGCTCATACAGAAATCCTATTACGTGGATTATAGCGCTCGATACTGGCTCACTTTTTGGTCAATCGCACCAAAAATGGAGTCACCAGCTGCATCAAACATCTCAAGCTTGATCGAATCGCCAAACGACATAAATTGAGTCGACGGCTTACCATCGCGAATCGTCTCTATCATGCGAACTTCGGCAATGCATGAATAACCCACACCGCCCTCGGCAATTGAGGTGCCATGGTCAGTGCCTTGCTTATTCGATACCGTACCTGAACCTATGATGGCACCGGCCGATAGTGGGCGAGTTTTCGCAGCATGGACTACTAGTTCAGCAAAGTTGAAAGTCATATCGACGCCCGCATTCGGACAACCAAAAGGCTTATCGTTGTAGGTCGATATCAACGGTAGATGCACCTTACTGCCCCTCCACTGTTCACCAAGCTCGTCAGGTGTTACCGCAACCGGAGAGAACGCCGAAGACGGTTTAGACTGGAAGAAGCCAAAGCCTTTCGCGAGCTCAGCCGGAATCAAACCGCGCAGCGACACATCGTTCACCAACATCAGTAATCGAATCGACTCGTGCGCCTGTTTAGCACTTGCACCCATTGGCACGTCACCGGTCACAATCGCGACCTCACCTTCGAAATCAATGCCCCATTCGTCGCTGGCAAATTCGATGTTGTCACGAGGGCCGATAAACGCGTCTGAGCCACCTTGATACATTAATGGATCGACCCAGAAGCTTTCTGGCATTTCAGCACCACGCGCTTTACGCACCAGTTCAACGTGGTTTACATACGCGCTGCCATCAGCCCATTGATATGCGCGTGGTAGAGGTGATTCACAATACTGAGGTGCAAACACTTCACTGCCAGTCACATGCCCGTTGTTTAATGAGGTGTATAACTCTTCTAACTGAGAAGCCACGCTGTCCCAGTTATCCAATGCTACCTGCATGGTTGGCGCCAGATGCATCGCATGGAAGATTTCGGTGGCAGCTACACATTGTTTGAGGTCTTTACTTACGACCATCAACAGGCCATCGCGAGTACCATTTTTCTTGGTTGCTAATTTCATCCTTGTCCCTTACTTCTCTTGCCAACTGTAGACATATTCTTTGTTCTCAACGCTATCGAGTTCATCAGAGAACTGCAGCGCGTGGCGAGTATCGATCATCACCGCCACTTCATCGGTAAACTTCTTCTTATGCGCCTGACCCGCTTTAAAAGCCTTTGGATGAGGCCCATGCGTGAAACCCGCGGGGTGGAAAGTCACCATGCCCGCTTCAATATTGTCGCGACTGAAGAAGTCACCAGCGTGATAGAACAGCACTTCGTCGTAGTCATCATTGTTGTGGTAGAACGGCACTTTCAATGCACCTGGGTCGCTCTCAATCGGGCGTGGTACAAAGGTGCACACTACAAAGCCTGCGCCAACAAACGTCGTATGCGCAGAAGGTGGCAAGTGGTAACGATGCGACATCAGCGGTCTGATATCGCGCCAATTCACTTTCACCACCGCTAAGTCGCCATGCCAACCAATCGCATCCAATGGATTGAACGGATAGGTGATCACGCTGACTTTGTCGTGACGCTTCACCTGAACCTGAGTCTGGTTTTCAGAATACTGAGCGCGGAATTGATCATTGATAGAAGGAATGTCGAGCACCGCCGGATCAAACACCGCGTGATTACCGACCATGCCTTTCTCTGGCAAGGAATAAGCCGCGTCTGTGTTCTCAATCATCAAGATAAACATCGGCTCGCTTGGCTCTAAACGCCAGTTGGTCGAGCGCGGGAGCATCACGTAATCCCCTTCACTCACCGCTAGATGACCATAGTCACAATAGAGATCGGCGCTGCCTTGGTGAATGAATAACAGCTCATCGCCGTCGGAATTACGTACCAAGAAATCCATCTTATCATCCATGCGCCATACACGAATTTTGCAGTCCGCGTTGTGCAAAAGATGAGGCACAGCCCAAGGGGTTATCTGGCTAGCTTTCTCCACCAGCGTAAAATCAAAAGCGCGAGGACGTAAATCGCCCTCCCACTCCGACCAACCTGTTGGGGCATGTTGGTGGTGAAAATGAGCGGCAGGGCCGAAGAATCCACTTCGACCGGCTTCTCGCTCATAGATTGCCTCTTCGGGGAAGTCGGCGTGCGCTTGTTTAGAACACACCCCCTCCCGATGAGGAAACGAGATCCATTTATGCATCGTCTAATACTCCTCGACGAATCTGGTCCTCTTCAATCGATTCAAACAGCGCCTTGAAGTTACCTTCACCAAAGCCTTCGTTGCCTTTGCGCTGAATGATTTCAAAGAACACAGGCCCAATTACCGTCTGTGTGAAAATTTGCAGCAAGATGCCATCTTTGGTCGGTGCGCCATCAATCAGAACACGCAGGTCGCGCAGCAAATCAGTGTCTTCCCCGTGGCCTTTCACACGATCGTCAACTTTCTCATAGTAGGTATCTGGGGTTGGCATAAAGTCCATGCCGCGATCACGCAGAGTCTTCACGGTTTTGTAGATGTCATCGGTGGCGAGTGCGATGTGTTGGATACCTTCGCCGTTGTATTCGCGAATAAACTCTTCGATTTGTGATTTGTCGTCGGAAGACTCATTGATAGGGATACGGATTTTGCCACACGGTGAGGTCATGGCGCGGCTCACAAGGCCTGTCAGCTTGCCTTCAATGTCGAAGTAACGAATCTCACGGAAGTTACCAAGACGCTCATAGAACCCAGACCACACATCCATATTGCCTTGCTTAACGTTGTGCGTGAGGTGGTCGATTTCATACAAGCCAACATTGGCTTCGGCCATGCGCTGTTCCGCATCGTCATAGAATCGGAAATCGACGTCATAGATGCTCCGCTTGCCATAACGATCCACAAAATAGAGCAGGCTTTCACCGATGCCGTAAATGGCAGGAATGCTTAGCTCCATCGGCCCTATTTCTGTTTTGTATTCTTCACCACCGCCCTTAAACGCTTGTTCCATTGCCGCGGTTGCTTCGTTGACACGAAAAGCCATGCCACAGACCGATGGCCCATGCACTTTAGCGAACGCTTCCGCTTGGCTGTGAGGCTGTTCATTAACGATAAAGTTGATGTCACCTTGTCGATACAGCCAAGCCTCTTTTGAGCGGTGCTTGGCGATCTCAGCAAAACCAAGTGACACAAACAGCGCTTTAAGTTGCTCAATTCCCTTGTGGTCAACGGCCGTGTATTCAACAAACTCGAATCCATCCGTGCCAAGCGGGTTGTATGTATCCACCATGAACTTTCTCCTTGTACCTATTGGTTTTGTGTTGTGTATTTTTTGTCCTTAATTAAATTTGGCCCACAAGCCGAGATAATGGAATGGGTGGAGGAAAATGGGCAATTTCGATGAAACCCTGTCAATTTGTAAAATATTTGTTACACACAAACTATCAAGACAAGAAAGTGAGTGCTATCAAGGGATTGAAAGATGGTGGTTTGATTTACAGCAGAGTGAGGGATGTTATTGAATTGTTACATGCATCCTTTTGCCAGCTAAGGTAATAAATCGAACATTAGACTGATGATGCAAAAAAGCCGCTGTAGTCAGCGGCTTGATGAGTTCTAGAGCGAACCTAATTCGAAGATAAGATTCTGTTTAATCCCAGTCGAGGATCGACCAATTCGGTTGATCAGCCAGTGCTTTCAAACGCGGGCATGGATTTACCAGATAGGTAAAATCAGCGTGTTCACACAAAGGTAAGTCGTTGATTGAATCCGTATAAAAGTGAATGTCTGAGTAGTTAGTTTCTTGATTGTCTAACCACTCTTTTAAACGGGTGACTTTACCTTCACGGTAGCTTGGCACACCTGATATTTGAGAAGTAAAACGGCCTTGGTTTTCAATCAAATCAATACCGAGTGCATTCTCAATACCAATCTTACGACCCACAGCTTCCACCAAGAAAGTCACGCTGGCAGAGATGATCAGCATATCGATATCGTCATTTTCTAGCTGTTCAATCAAAGGTTTCGACTGCTTGAACTGCTTAGGCAGAATATGGTGTTCGACACACTCTTCAACCAAGGCAGTGACTTGCTCTGTTGGCATTTCCGCGAGTGGCTGCATGGCGAACGTGAGATAATCTTCCATGTTCAACTTACCTTCCGAATACAGGCCCATTAAGCGCTTATCTTCTTCAATAAAGTTGGGCGTAGTGACAATGCCCTTTTCAACCAAGAACGCATTCCAGAGCATCGCTGCATCGGCGTTGATCAGCGTTTCATCCATATCAAATACATACAAAGGTTTGAACATCTTAAGCTCTCACAGGTTGAATTTCGTTAAGGTTAAACAGGAGTTCAAGTTGGCTGCCGTTTGCCAACAATCGTTCAGAAGAACGGTTAAGCAAGTCGACCGTTAATTCACACTCATCAACGTCCACTTGGTAACGAATCACGTTGCCTAACAACTGATGGTTGCGAATGGTGCCTGTCTTCGGCGCAGAGATATGTTCGCCATACTGTCGGCCATGCTCTTTAACGTAGATAGATTCAGGGCGAATCGCCACCTTCCACTCGGTTTCAATATTGAACAACTGTTTAGCCTTGTTCGCTTGCACCAAGTTGTAGTGTCCCATGAAGCCCGCGACGAACTCATTGGCCGGTTGAGTGTAGAGCTC